>JBCDGW010000004.1:0-84257 GCA_038750765.1 Pseudomonadota bacterium
CCTAAACCGGCCGCGCTTTTCGTCGATCCGGGAATCGGCCTCGGTCCATGCATCGCCAGCGCGCGCGAGGACCGGATCGATTGAGCGTTCGCGAAACTGGGCCCACATCGCGCGCAAGAAGAGGTAAACCGCCCCGACAAACACAAAGAAAAAGATGTTGAACCACGGGATCACCGTCGGGTTCGGCCCATCGACGGCGCGAATGCCGATCGCGTTGGGATAAATCGTAAAGAAGCGGTTCCGCCACCCGTAATGGGTAATCACCACCCATTGCGGGTTTGCCGCAGTCGAGGTGTAGTTGCTTGCCTCAGCCTGCAAATCAGAACTGTCAAACTTGAAATAGGGCGGCCAAATCCAACCGGTATCCTCATTGCGGAAGACCATCACGGCCTCAGCATCGCGCCGGATAAAGCCAAGCAGGAACGTCTTTTTGCGAACCGTGTTGATGAGACGCAGGTCGCGGGTCTCAAGCTCTGCATTGCCACTGTCGGATTGCGCGTAAAACGACCGGTTCCATCGGGTGAAATCGGTACGGATAACCTCAGTTGCCGTGATGCGGGCGACGTCATGCTGAGGCAGCACATAATGGCAAACGGCAAGGAATACGAAGGCGACGACCAGCCGAACAAACCAAATGACGTAGCGCATGGCAGACCTCTATCTCATGCTCAGTTCGTAAAGATCAAAATCGCGACGACGATAACCGTCGGGATAACGTAGACCAAGCCGATCAGCTTGGGCCGTACTGAGCTATGGTAGTCTACCATGCCCTGCTCAACAAACGCTTCGCGCGCTGCAGCATCGCCACCGGGGTTTTCCGCATCCCATTCCTCTTCCAGCTTTTCGCGCCGCACCGACCGCGAGTAAAGCCAGACCATCGCATAGATCACGCTCAGCGCTAGAAAACCGAACACGACCAATCGTACGAGCCCCATCGTTTTCCTACCTCCGTCGCCGCACCGCGCCCCATGGCCCCACCGCGTGGATCACATCTCGACGCGCTTGACGAGATTTCTTGGGCGGTGTCGGCTCACGTGGCGGTGTCGGCGGCTCCTCCATACCCGGCTCATGGCCGAACAACGCCTCCCGCGTGCCAGCCTTGTCCAACTGATACTCGCTCGCAAGGAAGTTCGCCACAAATTCCCGCTTGGTTTCGGGCCAGGCGCGATAGACCTGATAGAACAACTCTTTATGGCAGATGAACAATTGCCGGACATCAAGGGGGGCAAGCTCGGCAAGTAGCTGGTTGACCAAGTGCCGCTGCGGCACATCGGCTGCGCGAAGCGTGTAATAATACGCCGGATGATCCGATGCGATCGTTGGCCATGCGCCACCGCCTTCCGCCCAACGCAGCAGCGCGTTCAAGCCATGATAGGCCGCGGGCAACGCCGAGCCCAATTGGCGGGCTATGATGCGCAAGTCACGCCGCGAGGAGGCGGAAACGCTCTGCCCCAGGGTTGCGGCTGCATCGACCAAGATGAAATCCATTTTCTGGCGAATAATCGCCGCGCCATCGATGCCGCGCGCTTTGACGATGGGCTCGACCAAACCGTTCGTATCCAAAAACTGCGCGATGCGGTTGCGATCTTTCAGATCAAAAACATGATCCGCTGGGATCTTATCGATGGTATTTTTGTCCGCCGAGGCGATGACCGCCGGGACCTTAACGTCGCGGAAAATGTAGAGCCCGCGAAAATGCGCGGTCCAAAAATCAGGCACTTCGCGCTTTATCGTCGTCAGATCCACAGGGTTGCGGGTAACATCCCCGGTCTCTTTGGCGAGGCCGATCATCTCTGCGATCAACACGTCATCCCACCAGGCATCAGGCTCGTTCCGAAAACGCTCAATCTTTTTCTGCAACTCACGAGCGTTCTCCACATCCGATCCCGTCGTATCAGCTTCAACGACGATACGGTTGATATCAAACAAGCGCTGCGGACTGGCGACATCAAGCACCGAGTTCATCAGTTCCCCGGCAACCGCATCCTTCGTCAAGAGCGCAAAAAGCTTGGCTTCGTTCTCTTCGATAAAATGTCGCAAAACCCAGCGCGAGAAAGAAAACTTGGGGTTCAAAAGCGGCGCATGCTTTTGCTCGGTCGTCAGGATGATGAACTGCCGATTGACGCCATTCGCATTGAGATAAAGCGGGTCATCTAACTCCGCGCCGATCTCGGGCGAAAAGCCTGCGATATCCACGTGAAAATCGCGGAGTTGCGTGGATTTGCCAGTAAGGTGCTGAAGCGCGCGGTTATATCGATCCACCAATGCTGGCGACGACACCTCGATCAAATTGCCAAACATCAGGCCTTTTTCGATCAAGCGCCGCATATCAATCCGCCCCCGTGCAAGCGCGGCGCGCAGACGCCTTCAGCAGAATATGCGCGCCAGTGTTACGCATCCCTGTGCTTACCCTGTTCATGTGCGCTGGCTCTTTAATGCCCAGACGCTTGTAAGGCCCAACGCGGCCAACGGCCCAGCAAACGCCCTGTATGTAATCTGCGCGTTATAGCCGAAATAGGATGCCAGGCTGTCATTGAAAAAGGCAAGGCTCTCGCTCCAAGGTAACCCCTCGAACCCGGTGGCGCTGTTCCAGCCAAATTGCGCGGCAAACGCCAGGAAAGCCGCAACCAGGAATCCGACAGCGCCGAAGCGCGGTACCAGCACATAGCCGAGCCCAGCCGCCAAGAGCGCCACGAATGCAATCAAGATCATCGTCGCGATCCTCCTCGCATGCCGTCCTCGCCTTTGCGCTTCTCGACCCGCTGCGCCAGCCCGAACCAAACCAGCAAGAGAATTGGCCCCCAGGCCACTACAGCATAGCCTGAGACCCCCAGCAAAAACCAAAGCGTGGCCAGTGGCGCCTCGGCCAAGGCCGCGCCTATCGGCTTGCCCTGCCAACCGTAGATCGCGGCAAAGACAAACGCCCCGGCCAGCAATAAAAACCCCGCGGCCGCCCAAATGGCCACAGCGACCTCCCAGTGCTTTCGCGTGGCTCTCGGCACTAAGACATAGGGCAACGCAACAGCCAACGCGCCCAGCAGGATCAGCGGAAGCCCGGTGTTCAAAAACGATATCGGTTCCGGTTGCAGCACCTCATCTCCAAACTGGCACGCCGCGCCCCGGGCTTGACCCAACCTGCGCCGGCCTCTGAGCCGGTGGGGCCTCTACCCGCCCTTGCTCTCCAAATACCGCCGCTTCGCCTCTTCGCTGCGGCCAAAGTCGCGCACCATCGCTTCAATCGCCACCTCATCGGACTTATCGGCATAGCGAAACTCACTATCCGCGTAGCGATTGACCTCTTGGATCACCATCTCCACGGTGATCGGCTGCCGCATGTCGGAAATCATCGCCAACTTGGTCTCGTAAGGTTTGAACAAGAACAAATCCGGTTCCTCCATCCAGGCGTCCGGCAACTCGAAATCCATCGCGCGCACTTTGACCGCATCGGTGATGTTTTTGATCGCGCGGCCGGTAAAGCGCTCATCGGCCTCCTGGATCCCTTTGAGATAGGTGCCCACCTTGGCGATGGTATCGAGCCGGCCCACTGATTTCTCGGTCCGCTCCCAGACCCGCATCAGGCCTTCTTCATGGGGCCGACCATGCTGCTCAAACGATTGCGCCACCGCCTTCTTGATCTCTTGCGCGGCGTAAAGCTCATGCTCGCCGAGCGGGATTGCATGGCGGTTGCCCAAAAGAAGCGCCAGAATGTCGATATAGTCCGCCTGCGTTTGCGGCCCGTCGACGAGAAACCGCGCCCCGGCCCGCTGGCGCAGCGCATCATCGACATTTTCGGGATAATTGGAGAACATGCCGAAGGTGCAATTGCCGCGCACGACGGTGTTGGCCCCCGCAAACGCCGCCATCAGCACCGCGGTCACCTCTTGCTGCCCCGCGGAGGATTGCCGATCGCCGCGCTTGCCTGCGATCTGGTCGATGTCATCGACAGTGCCAAACCCGATCACATTCGGGTCCAGGACCGCGTTGATGAAGGCCTGGGCGTTCTGCCCCGATTTGCCCTGATAGCTGTCGATATTGTCGATGCCGAAATTCTGATAACGAAACGCGTAACCCGCCACTTCGGCATAGTCATGGATCAACCCCGCCATCATCTGGATCAGCGTGGTCTTACCGGTACCGGGCGCACCGTCCCCCATGAACGTGAAGATAAAACCGCCAAGCTCGGCAAACGGGTTGAGCTTGCGGTCGAAATCGTAGGCCATCAGCATCTTGGCTAATTTCATCGCCTGGTATTTCGCGATGTGGTTGCCGACCACCTCGTTGGGTTTTTTGAACTGCATGGTCAGGGTGGAGCCACGCACCTGCCGCGCGGGGGTGAAACCCTGGATCGTCAGATCATCGTCTTCCACATGCCATGCGGCCGCGGAGTAAGCGCCCAATTGCGGTGCGTTTTGCGCCCGCATGGCGACTTTCTCCATCAACAATTCCGCATAGGCCAGGACCGTCGCCACCACTTTGGGCTCGGCATCGGCAAACCGCTCAAAGCATTGGTCCAGCTCCCAAAGCGCGCCGTGCAAGGCCAGTTGCGCATTGTCAGTCAACACCTCTTCGATGCCGCCGATCTCCACGCTGCTTTCTGACGCTGAGGCCGAAAGCAAAAACGCGGTCGCATTGCCAAAGGTATAAAGCACCGCCAGCGCTTCAGCTGCCAACAAGTCGGTAAACTCCGCTTTCTTGCTGTCGCCCAGCCGACCCTCGAGATTGTCTTTCTTAAGCGCGGTGAGCCCGGTTGCCTCCGAGAATGCCTCTCCAATCGCCAAAGCGATCGCGAGCGCGCGGCGCAAACCCTGGAGCACGCTGGCTTGGAGCGGCGAGACAAGGGCGTCGCCGTCATCGGCGGCCTCGATCCGTGCAATCAAATGCACGCCTTCAGGGCGCGTTGTCGACCGCGTGACCATGCCCGGGGTGGTCGACCGAAAGCGCCGCCGCGTGCCGATCCCCGATGAGCGCTCCGGCGCCGGCCGTGCGCCGCCCTTCGCCATCCGGGGCGTATGATCGAACCCTTCCAGCATCGCAAACGCGGCGGCGTAATGGGCCCGGATCTCTTCCTCGCGCAACGCCATCTGATCGCCTGTCACGCTCATGCGACGCTCCTTATGCCGTGAGAACTGCTGTGAGAACGCAGCTTCTTCTTTTCAAAAATACCTCGGGGTTTGGGGCAGCGCCCCAATAAACAATTAAGCGCGCCGCGGGCGCTCCGCTGGATCAACGCACGGCTCACCGTTGGCTCACCACCTGGCCAGCGGGCGAGACCGCAAACTTACGCACGGCGCCAAACCCGGGCGGTCGCCGCTCGGCTAAAACCTGGAACGGCCGCATCGGCATGATGATGGCGCGTTCGGTCGATGTAGCGCCAGTATCGACGCCGCGACCAGCAAACGGGTCCAGCGCAAAAATCTCCCGCTCAACGCGGCCGAACCAGCCCGATTTCTCCGTCTCGACCCGTTCGCTCTCCAGCCGTTCTTCTGTCCATGCCAGCGCCCAATCCTGGCCTTGCGGCGCACGCGCGGCTTCTAGCACATCGTGGATCGGCCCGGCTTGCAACGTATAGGCCGAAGAATACATCGGACCGATATGGAAGCGCCGAAGCCTTTTTGGATGCAGATCGTCGAAATCGCGATCAAATCCCTTGGCGATGGTCAACAGCTTCAGACCCGCGATCGCTTGCGACATCAGATGCGCCTGCACTTCTGGCCAGCGGCGATCGTCGAGCGGCAGGCCCTTCGATCCGCTATCCTCCAACTCCAAAAGGTAGACGGTCGGCAGGTTCACCTGGCTGTCGTAGACGGCCCAATGCACCAGATAGCTGCGCCGGTCTTCGCCAAGATCACCGGTCCACTGCGCTTCGGGATCGTTTTGCGCCCAAAACAGATCGCCTTCGTCCAGGTCCCGGTAGTAAAGCCGCTGCGACAGCGCGAATTGCAGCTTCGTCGGGATCGACAGATCACCAACGATTTGGCGGATCATATCGTCTTTAAGCTGCGCCTCGTCGCGGGTATTTGATAAATGACGGCTGGCCTGCTGTGCATCATTGGCCATCGTCAGCAGCTCTTCGAACACCGGAAAGCCGCTCTCGGAGCGGTCAATCGCGATTGAGCCGAAAAACGTCCCCGTGTCGCGCCCGGTCATCAGATATTTCAGGCTGAGCGCTTTGAAGGTGGCAGCCAGCCGCTCGATATAGACGCCCAAAACGCGCACATCGAGCTTTGTGAGTTCGCCCTCGCGCGCCATCAGCGCCGCGACGCGCGCCAAGTGCTGCGTAATCGTCTCGAACTTCTCAAAATACCGCCGCGCCGCAAACGTATCGGCCAGCCCGACATGGTCGCGGCTTAGATCCTTGCCCGTTACCCGGTCAACCATCGCTCAACTCAGCGCCAGCAATCGCCGCCACTACCCGCTATAGAGGTTCTTGTCGTGCTTCTCGACGATCTCCGAGAAGCGCCGGGCGAAGCGCTCATCGGCTTTCGCCTTCTGCTCCAAAACCTTCCGGGCAAAAACCATATGGTCTTCGTGGGCTTCCATCATGTCGGCCATGCGCTGGTTGGTGGCGGCGCCGATACTGGCCATCGCGGTTTGCGCTTCTTGGTCGGTTTGCACGCCAATTTCGTTGATACGGTGCGCCACATCCTGCTGCTGCGCCGTTTTCAGCGATTTGGACAGCGCATCATACAGCACCACCCGCTGTTTGGTGTCCGTTTGCAGCTTATTGATCAGAACCATCTGCGTCGCGGCCTGGTTCTGCAGGCTATCGACCCAGGTTTTGCCCTTTTCGATGTAGCGCTCCAGCGTTTGGCTGCGGGCAATTTTGACCTGCTCTTGCTGCACCATCTCATTGTACTGGGTGTTGAGCTCAGCCAAGTCGCTTTCCAGCTTGGTGCGCGCCGCCGCATCCTGCTCAACCGATATCTTGTTTTCCAACTCGATGATCTTGGGATCCATGCCTTGGATCTGCGATTTTAGCGCCTCAAGCTCGCCGACAACGGCCTCACGATCTTCCAGCGTCGTCGACAAGTTGGCCTCGACCTTATCCTTCTGCGTATTGAGCACGCCCAACTGGTTTTCGAGTAATTTGACGATCGTATCCGACTTGCCGATCAAATCCTGCAGCTTGTCGTCGATATTGGCGGTGCGCATGCGCTCCTGGCGCATTGAGTCGGCCTTAGCCGGCGCGAAGATACCGACAAAGCTCTCCCAGCCGGTTTTGTTGCGCATCTCGTCGAAATCTTTGGAGAACGCCGCGGTCACATCATCGAGGCCCATGATCAACTCGGCGATATTGGCGTTCATCACATCGGTGTGGCGATGCACGTCGTCGAGCGTCGCATTCTCGATATCGATTGCGATATCCTCGCCTGCCTTAGCCTTAGCCCCGATGGTTTCCACCCGGCTGGTCAATTCTGAAATTTTCGCCTGCGCCTGTTCGACCTGCGCCTGGCTTTCCCGAACCTGGGCTTCAAAATCGCTCATGCGTACTCCTTGGTTAGACAATTATCTCCGATGCATATGGGGGGTGATTAACGGATTTACACGTGCCCGTCATCCGCTTTGCTGCGTGGCATTGCGCGCGCTGGCGGATCTTAAAAGATGCGGCCATGACCAAGCGCGACTGGGCAACGCTGTTCCGACGCCCCGCAGCTTGCAAAGGTTTAATCGCGGCGCTGGCCTTGGGTGAGGTTTTTGGGGTGCATTTTCGGAAATCTCCGGCTTTGAGCATTTTTCAAAAAGAAAAAAATTTGCCCTAAGGGAGAGATGTTTCCCCTTAGATCAAGGGCGGGCGCCATGTCCGTCGTTGAGCATTTTGAAAAATCCCGCCTCTAGTTTTTGACACCCTCCATTGGGCTCAATAGCCTGATTTTGCTCGCCTTATTCGAGCAACGCAATGTGGGGATTTAGATGTGACTAGTGTGTATACCTGCCTTGGGGTGGCATTTGCGGCAGGCCTAACCGTAACGAGTGCGTCAGCAGCGACCGTGACTGCGAATTTTTCGGGGCTCGTGGACGACCAACGCACGTTCGACAACGTGAAAGAGGATGTAGACTTGGTGGAGGTGGTCATTTCCGGCCGGGATGACGCCAATGAAGTGCCGGTCTCGCCAATCCCCTTCGGCCAACTCTCGGCGACATCGGCTTCGGCCTATGAACTGCTGACGCTGTCTTTGGAGGTCGATGCGATTGGGTTGTCCTTCAGCGCCTTAGACCCGACGCTCTACATTTACGACAATGGGGTTTTCGGCAACGACATCTTCGACGTTGTCGGCGCTTACGGAACTTTCGAAGGAGACACGCCGGGAAGTGTGGGCGGCGCAATAACCTACTTCGCGTCGTTCGATCCGAATACGTTCAGCGACACAGCGCTGTCGACGGCGGTGGCGCAGGGGTTGGCGAATACGACAACTCTTATTGAAGAGGCCTTCATCGAGTTCAATCCCTCAGCGATCAATGTCGATGGTTGTGCAGCCGTCGGGTGCTTTGTGCGGGGCGCGTTATCTCTCGACCCGCCGCTGATGATTGTTCAAGATCCTGACCCGATCCCTGACCCGATCCCCGACCCTGATCCAATCCCAGATGTCGCGCCCATACCGCTGCCCGCCACAGCTTGGGCGTTACTCGCGGCCCTGGGGGCGCTGGTCGGATTACGAAAATCGAAACCCGCTTGAACGGTCATGCGGACACCTTGACCGCGCCTTCCGGCGCGGTTTTTTTTTGCGTGACGGGAACGCGGGTGTCGCAAGCAGCACGCGACTGCCGTTCAATCTGACCGTCACGCGTCGTGCGACCAAGGACGTTCCAGTTTGTCTATCGGTGTCGCATCCGATCGGTAGGACGCGATCAGCCGTTCCATGGCATTTCGTGTGAGGCGGCCGTGCTGGCGCGCGTAGCCGAGGCTGGCAACAAAGCTCCAATGCGCGTGCATCATCGAAACGAAGAGGTAGGACAGTTCTTCGCAAGCGCGCGCATTCAAGTCGGGATAAACGATCGCAAGTTCGTGTTGGATTACATCGCCGAGGGTTTTGTACTGCAGCCGCATGCGGTTGCGCAAATCGGTGGCGCCGACGGAATAAGCCACCATGGCGTCGTAGACTTCCAAGTTTTCGGGCATCGGATAGTCCTCGGAGAGCCCGAAGAAGAAGTCCAAAAAGAAATCAAGGCGCTCGACGCGGCCGACCTCCACGATCCCTGCTACGAGAATGGTGCGGTAGGTGCCTGCCAGGTGGTCGCACAGCTCAGCGACGAGTTTGTCGAGATCGTCAAAGTAGTACCGAACCAGCTGGCGCGAGAAACCCGCCTGGTTGGCGACGTTCTCAAACGACAACGCCTGAAGGCCTTGCTCGCGCAACAGCACCGTTGCGGCATGCAGGATTCGCTGCTTCTTATCTTTGGCTGAATCGCCCATGAGCGTGACTTTTTCACAGGCGAAACTGCGCTTCAACACGCGATGCAGGGCGCGAGATCAGGCGCCGTTCGGGATGTTTCCTACAGCCGATGCCCGTTTGGACCAAAGCGCATGACGTGGCTGTCGTCCCACTCCAGGTGGATCGTCGCGCCCTCCGCCGGGATCGGCAGGGCCGCGTCTTGGCGCACCGTGAGCAACGCGCCTTCCTGCGCGCGCACATGCACCAGCGTCTCAGCGCCAAGCGCTTCAGCGTAACCCACCACCCCGCTTATCCGACCGCTGTCAGCAATGCGAACGTGTTCAGGACGAACGCCAATGCGGCCTCCGCGACCCTCGCCGATGAGCGAGGCGTCGATGAAATTGGTTGGCGGCGAGCCGATGAAGCCCGCCACAAACTCGGTCGCCGGGTTAGCGTAAACCTCAAGCGGCGCCCCGATCTGATCGGCGACACCCGCGTTCATCACGATCATACGGTCGGCAAGCGTCATCGCTTCCACCTGATCGTGGGTGACGTAGAGCGACGTGACCCCCAGATTGCGTTGCAGCGCTTTGATCTCCAGGCGCATCTGCACCCGCAGCTTGGCATCGAGGTTCGACAGCGGCTCATCGAAGAGAAACAGGGCGGGCTTGCGCACAATGGCGCGCCCCATCGCCACGCGCTGACGCTGACCGCCGGACAGCTCACGCGGCTTGCGATCCAAGTACGGCTCTAGCTGCAGCATCTTGGCGGCTGCTTGCACCCGTTCAGCGATTTCTACTTTCGGCCGTTTCGCAATTTTCAGCCCGTAGGCCATATTGTCGAAAACCGACATATGCGGATAGAGCGCGTAGTTTTGGAACACCATCGCGATGTCGCGATCCATGGGTTCGATCTCGTTCACACGCGCGCCATTGATACGCACCTCACCCGCGCTCACCGTTTCAAGCCCAGCCACCATCCGCAAAAGCGTAGACTTACCGCAGCCGGAAGGCCCCACGATCACGATGAACTCGCCATCGTTGATGTCGATATCGACACCGTGGATCACGTCGGTCTTGCCGAACGACTTCCTTAGCGCTTCGAGCGTGACCGTCGCCATTACTTTTCGCTCTCCACCAGGCCGCGGATAAACAGTTTCTGCATCGCGATCACAACGATCACCGGCGGCACCATCGCGAGGATCGACGTGGCCATGATCGTCGGCCAATGGGCGAAGTCGTCGCCGGACGGGAACATCTGTTTGATACCCATGACGATGGTGTTCATCTCGGGGTCCGTCGTGATCAGAAGCGGCCAGAGATACTGGTTCCAGCCGAAGATAAAAAGGATGACGAAAAGCGCGGCGATGTTGGTGCGGCTCATCGGCAGCAGAATATCGAAGAAGAACCGCATCGGTTTGGCGCCGTCGACGCGGGCGGCCTCGGCGAGCTCATCGGGAACCGTCATGAAGAACTGGCGAAACAGGAATGTGGCTGTCGCCGATGCAACGAGGGGGAGGATCAGGCCTTGATAGCTGTTGAGCATGCCGAAATTGGCGATGACCTCAAACGTGGGCACGATGCGAACCTCGACCGGCAGCATTAAGGTCAGGAAGATCAGCCAAAAGAACACTTTGCGACCCGGAAAGCGAAAGTACACGATGGCGAAGGCCGACAAGAGCGAGATCGCTATTTTGCCGAGCGCAATACCCAGCGCCATGATCAGCGAATTCATCAGCATGGTGGCGACCGGAGCATTCACGCCGGAGAAGAGCGCCCGAGTGTAATTCTCGACCAACTGGTCACCGGGCAATAGCGGCATCGGCGGGCGCACGATGTCCTGCTGCTCCACCGTCGAGGCGACAAAGGCGAGCCAAATCGGAAAGAAGATAAACGCAACGCCGATGATCAGCCCGATATGGGTGAGCAGCAGGCCACCGCCGCGCTTTTCCACCATACCGCTACGCTCGACCATCAGTAATGCACCCGCCGTTCAATGTACTTGAATTGCACGACTGTCAGAAGCGCCACGATCGCGAGCAAGATCACCGATTGCGCCGCGGATGAGCCGAGATCCTGGCCGACGAAACCATCGGAATAGACCTTATAGACCAAGATCGTCGTAGCCTGCTGCGGCCCGCCGCTGGTGATGGTGTGGATGACCCCGAAGGTCTCGAAGAACGCGTAGATGATGTTGACGACCAACAGAAAGAAGGTGGTCGGGCTCAAGAGCGGCCACACAATGGTCCGGAACCGGGTCCAAAAGCGCGCGCCGTCAATCGCGGCAGCCTCAATCACTGATCGCGGAATTGCCTGGAGACCCGCCAGGAAGAACAAGAAGTTGTAGCTGATCCGGCCCCAGGCAGAGGCGACGACGACCAGGCCCATCGCCTCGCCGTCATTGAGCACATGGTTCCAATCGTAGCCGAGCAAGCCCAGATACCAGGTCACCACGCCAACCCGTGTGTTGAACATGAAGAGCCACAAGACCCCTGCCACCGCGGGTGCTACGGCGTAGGGCCAAATCAGAAGCGTGCGATATGTGCCCGAGCCCTTGATCAGCCGGTCGGCCAGGACCGCGAGATAGAGCGCCACGCCCATTGAGACGACAGTAACGAGGATCGAGAAGATCGCCGTCGTCAGAAACGACGCGCGATAGAACCGGTCGGATAGAAGAAATTCGAAGTTTCCGAGGCCTACCCATCGCATCGATAGGCCAAACGGGTCGGGGATGAAAAGCGACTGCCAAATCGCCTGACCTGCCGGATAGAAAAAGAAAACCGCTGTGATCAGGATCTGTGGCAGCACCAGCAGAAGTGGTAGCCAGATGCCTTTGAAGGTGACCCGCTTTTCCATCTGTCAGCTTGGCCGCCTCCGACGGATCAGAGGCGGCCTTGCACCTTATTGGGCGGCTTGTTCAAACCTACGAAGCAGAGCGTTGCCGCGTTCCACCGCGCTATCGAGCGCCGTTTTGGCGTCTTTGTCGCCGGTCCATACAGCCTCAAGCTCTTCATCGATAATGCCGCGGATCTGGTCGAACGAGCCAAGGCGGAGACCCTTGGAGTTCGAAGTCGGCTCGTTCGCGGTCATTTGAATGACGGCGATATCGGTGCCTGGGTTCTCGTCATAAAAGCCCATCATCTTGGTCTTCTCGCCCGCTTCCCCAGTGATCGGCAGGTAGCCGGTATCCTGGTGCCATTTGGCTTGGATGTCAGCCGAGGACAAGAAGTCCATGAAGGCTGCAACACCGGCGTACTCTTCTTCAGAATGGCCTTCCATCACCCAAAGCGACGCGCCACCGATGATGGTGTTTTGCGGCTCATCCGCGAACGCGGCCCAATAAGGCAGCGGGCGCACTTCGAATTCGAACTCCGCTTCCGCGTTGATCCCAGCATAGCCTGCCGAGGATTCGGTAAACAGCGCGCATTCCCCGGCCCGGAAATTGGCGCCACCCTCATTGCGACGCCCGGCATAAATGAATTTGCCATCCTGCGCCCATTCACCCATCGCAGCGATATGGGCAATTTGCGCGTCGCTGTTAAACACGAGCTCCGTATCGGCGCCGGCAAAGCCATTGTCTTTGGTAGCGAATGGCGTGTCGTGGTAAGCTGAGAAGTTTTCCAGGTGGATCCAGCTTTGCCACGCGGTGGTCATCGGGCATTCGACGCCAGCGGTTTTGAGCGCATCCAACGCACCGCCGACATTCTCCCAAGTGGAGAGATCCATATCGGGGTCGAGCCCAGCCTCGCTGAACTTGTCGCGATTGACCCAAAGCACCGGGGTGGACGAGTTGTAAGGCAGCGACAGCATGTTGCC
The DNA here is from genome assembly GCA_038750765.1 of Pseudomonadota bacterium. Lineage (GTDB taxonomy): Bacteria > Pseudomonadota > Alphaproteobacteria > Rhodobacterales > Rhodobacteraceae > Psychromarinibacter. Next base: position 13,187 of record JBCDGW010000004.1, read on the forward strand.
GTCGGTCGAGGTGTAGTAGCCTTTGACCGACCCGATATACTTCGATTGGTCAAAGTCTTCGCCCATGATCTCATAAACCGGCCGAACGGCACCCTCGGCCGCCATCATCGTCGCCGTACCCACTTCAAACACCATGAGGATGTGCGGCTGCTCACTGGCGCGGAACGCGGCGATACCGGCATTGAGGGTCTCGGAGTAATTGCCCTTGTGGCTTTGAACGACGACGTAATCGCTCTGGCTGGCGTTGAAGGTATCGACCTGCTCGGCGACCAACTCGCCTAGACGGCCAGTGAACGCATGCCAAAAGTCGATCTCGGTTTGCGCGAAAGCAGCCTGGGCCCCGCTGAGGAGCGCAGCTGTGGCCATAAGTGATGTGGTGAACTTCATATCGGGTTCCTCCCAGTCTCGGTGCGGTGCCAAGGGTTTGGCGCCATCACGCGCATCTTCGGCGCGTTTTGTAATAGCATCATGATAGTCAGGCAGATTTGAAGCCGTCCAGCGCAATCGTCGCATTTCGCAGGCACTCGCCCGCGCAAATCGGATAAAATACTGATCTTACGATATATTTTGTGCCCTGATACGCATCGCTACGTACCCATATCGACGTTGATTAGCGCTATGGGTACGGAGCGTTCCAGACGCGGTCGCAATCGCCCTGCCTCAGGCCACGACGAGCGGCTTGATCCCCGAAACATCGACAGTCTTGCGCGCTGACGCCATGTCAAAGTTTGACTGCATCATCACCCAAAACTCGGCGGTCGTACCCAAGGCCTTCGACAGCCGCAGCGCTGTGTCGGGAGTCACCGCGGTTTGCTCTTTCACCAGCCGTTCAATACGGGTGCGCGGAACGCCAATCGCGCGCGCGAGCCCGATCGCCGACACCCCGAGCGGCTCAAGGAACTCGTGCTTAAGGATTTCGCCAGGATGGCAGGGATCGATCATTTTTTCCATGTGATGCACCTTCAATGATAATCGGTAAACTCGACGTCGGCGGGGCCTTCCTTAGTCCACACGAAGCAAAATCTCCATTGATCGTTAACGCGGATCGAGTACTCTCCCTTTCGGTCTCCTGCCAGCGCTTCAAGCCGATTGGCTGGCGGCGCTTGCAAGTCTTTCAATCTGCGCGCGGACTCGAGCATAGTTAGCTTGCGGCGCGCTACCTTCATCACACCCGACGGGAATCCTTTACTCGCCCTGTTCGCGAGGATGTCATTTATCAGTTTGCCCTTGGTACTTTTGATCATGGCGACCAGTATCACCTAACGATACATGTATCAAGATGTGATACGTTTCAAGACCAGGGCCTAGGCCGTAACACAGTCCATTGAACTTTGGGTCCTTGCAAACGGGCCGACAACGAGGATCGCGCATCAAAAACGTCACTCGGTTCTACGGCTTCAAGCACTGCGGCCGATATCGGTAGTTCGTTAATCCGCATTTTGGTTGAGTGCTGAGGTCAGCGCGTTCACTGTCAGCCCAAGCAGAAGGGGGATCGCATGCGGTTGGCAGGTAAAACAGCAATTGTAACAGGCGGCGGATCTGGGTTTGGCGCCGGTATCGCGCGCAAATTCACTGCTGAGGGCGCAAAGGTGATCATCGCTGATGTTGATGGCGACGCGGCTGAGGCTGTGGCCCAAGAAATCGGTGCTGCTGTGCAGATCACGGACGTTGCCAACGCGGACAGTGTCGAAGCCTTAGCGCAAAAGACCCGTGACGAGCACGGCAGGCTGGATATTTTGGTGAACAACGCAGGGATCACCCACCTACCCACCGCGATGGAAGAGGTGGAGGAAGCGCTTTTCGATCGGGTGCTCGCGGTGAATGCGAAATCTGTCTACCTGATGGCCAGAGCCTTCGTGCCGATGATGAAGGCGCAGGGGCATGGGGCGATCCTCAACATCGCCTCAACCGCCGGTTTGTCACCGCGACCAAGGCTCACTTGGTACAACGCCAGCAAAGGATGGATGATCACGGCCACCAAATCGATGGCGGTGGAATTGGCCGGTGACGGGATACGGGTGAACGCGCTTTGCCCGGTTGCGGGCGAAACCCCGCTGCTCAAGAGCTTCATGGGTGAGGACACGCCCGAGCGACGCGCTGCATTTCTGGCGACGATCCCAATCGGGCGTTTTTCTACGCCGGAGGATATGGGCAATGCGGCCTGCTACCTTTGTTCAGACGAGGCCAGCATGATCACCGGCGTCGCGATGGAAGTCGACGGGGGCCGCTGCATATGAGCCGCCTCGCGATGACGCCTGGCCCGCGTAACAGCATCACCGATGTCGCCGGTCTCCTGGTGGGCAATGCAGAAGATCATGAGATCAAAACCGGCGTCACCGTAGTCACCGCAGAAGCGCCGTTCGTCGCGGCGGTGAATGTTATGGGTGGGGCGCCGGGTACCCGCGATACCGATGCGCTTGCGCCCGACCGACTGGTGCAAGAAGTCCACGCTCTCGTGCTGTCGGGCGGCTCGGTCTTTGGTCTCGACGCCTGCGGCGGGGTCGCGTCAGGGCTTCGGGCCCAGGGAAAGGGGCTTTTGTTCCACGATCAGGTGGTGCCGGTAACGCCCGGCGCCATCCTGTTTGATCTGGTCAATGGCGGCCGCAAAGACTGGGACGAAAACCCGTATCCGGCACTCGGGCGCGCGGCGGTTGATCAGGCAGGCGAAAGCTTCGAAATCGGGGCATCTGGCGCCGGGACAGGGGCGCTGATTGCTGGGCTCAAGGGCGGCTTGGGCAGCGCATCGTTAACGCTGGAGAGCGGCTATAGCGTGGGCGCATTGGTCGCCGTGAACGCGGTTGGGTCAGTGGTGGTTGGCGATGGCCCTCATTTCTGGGCCGCGCCGTTCGAATTCGATGCTGAGTTTGGCGGCTTGGGTCCTGCGCCGAGCCCCGATCCAACGCAGTACAATCTCAAACTCGCCACCCGCAACACGGTGATCGCAGTCGTGGCAACCGATGCCGCGCTCAACCAAGCGCAGGCCACGCGGATGGCCACCGCAGCGCAAGACGGGATCGCGCGCGCGGTTTTTCCGTCGCACTTACCGAGCGACGGCGACGTTGTTTTCGCGGCGGCAACTGGCGCGGTGCCGGTGCGGGATCCTATTTCGACGATGACGCAGCTTTGCCACGCCGGGGCGCTCTGCCTATCGCGCGCAATCGCCCGGGGCGTGTTCGCAGCGCGTCCGGCGGAGGGCGACCTGTTCCCCTGCTGGAGCGACAAATTCGCCGGTATAGTGGGCTAGGCAAAAAGGGTGCGGCATAGCGGTGAGCGCGCATCTTTAAGCCCGTCGATCACATCGAAGTGGTGGCGCCCAGGGTCGATCACTTGCCGCGTATCTGGCCATGCCTCGGTGAGCCAGCGGGCTTGATCTAGAAACGCAGGCCGCTCTTCGGCACCAACCCAGATATCTGTCGGAATGTCGCGAAGCTCTGTCGCCAAAACGGGGCTTTCTGCGACAGCCTCCGCTTCCGACAGCCGCAGATCTGCGTTCATTTGCGTGTGAATTAGCGGGCGCAGATCGGATACGGGTGATATCGGCACAATCCGAGCGATCCGCGCGGCGACATCAGGCGGAAGATCCACGTCTTCGCACCGCATCCGCGCGCTCAAATGACCACCGGCTGAATGCCCGGTGATCACAATTGGCCCCGCAACCAAGCCAGCGGCCAGCGTCAGCGCCTGTGCCACTTCCTCGGTGATCCGCGAAATCGCGGCTTCCGGCGCGAGGGTATAGGACGGCATCGCCACAGCCCACCCAGCAGCCAAAGGCCCTGCCGCGAAATGCGACCAAAGCGAGCGATCAAAGCGCCGCCAATAACCACCATGGATAAACACCAACAGCCCCTTTGGGCCCTCATTCGGCGCGTACAGATCAAGACGATTGCGCGGGGCGTCCCCCGTCTTGACGCCCAAGCGCGCCCGCGGCCCCAGCGCATCGCGAAAAGCCTGCGCATCGACCTCCCACCGCGCGATGTAATCGCCCGCGTTCGGGATATAGGTCCCGTTTTCGTACTCTGCTGTCAGATCCATCGGCTTGCCCCTTGTGCGTAGGCACCATACCAACAGGCGCATATTATAGCGAGGACCTGCGCCATGCTCGACACCGTAACCGATCTGACAAGCCGTCTGAACAACCCCGCGCTCTTGACCGGCCAAGCCTATCTGGCGGGCACATGGGTCGACAGCGAAACCGGCAAAACCTTCGCTGTGACCAATCCAGCCCGAGGGGATGTGATCGCGGAAGTGGCAGACCTCACGCGGGCGGATGTTGCGCGGGCAATCGCAGCGGGTGAAACCGCGCAGAAGGATTGGGCCGCCCGCACCGCAAAAGAGCGCGCGACAATCATGCGCCGCTGGTTTGATGCCATGGTTGCCAATGCCGACGATCTCGCCACGATCCTCACGGCAGAGCAGGGCAAACCGCTCGCCGAGGCGAAGGGCGAGATCCTTTACGGAGCGAGCTTTATCGAATGGTTCGCCGAAGAAGCACGGCGCGTTTACGGACAGACGATCCCGGGCCATCAGGAGGACAAGCGGATCACCGTGTTAAAGCAGCCCATCGGGGTGACCGCGGCGATCACCCCCTGGAACTTTCCCAACGCGATGATAACCCGCAAAGTGGGCCCCGCCCTGGCGGCGGGCTGCACGATGATCGTCAGACCGCCCACGTTGACCCCGCTTTCCGCGCTGGCTCTGGGCGTTCTTGCCGACGAGGCCGGGCTGCCCGCCGGTGTGCTCTCCATCGTTCCGTCGAGCGATAGTTCAGGTATTGGCCGCGAGTTTTGTGAAAATCCGGTTGTTCGCAAGCTGTCCTTCACCGGCTCGACAGAAGTCGGCCGGATCCTTCTAAAGCAAGCCGCCGATCAGGTGATGAAGTGTTCGATGGAATTGGGCGGCAACGCACCGTTCATTGTTTTTGACGACGCTGATCTGGATGCCGCGGTGGAAGGCGCAATCCTGTGCAAGTTTCGCAATAACGGCCAAACCTGCGTGTGTGCCAATCGCATCTATGTCCAATCCGGCGTCTATGATGCCTTTGCGGAAAAACTCAAAGCGGCGCTGGCGCAGCGGAAGGTGGGCGATGGGCTGGAGCCGGGCGTTGACTTCGGCCCGCTGATCGATGCGGCGGCGGTGGAAAAGGTCAAAGAACACATCGCTGATGCGCAATCAAAAGGCGCCTCGGTTTTGACCGGCGGCAACGCCCATAAAGCGGGGCCACTGTTCTTCGAGCCGACGATCGTGACCAACGCAACACGTGAAATGGCATTCGCCAGTGAAGAGACGTTCGGCCCCCTAGCGCCGCTCTTTAAGTTCGATGACGTCGACGATGTGATCGAGATGGCCAATGACACCATCTTCGGCCTCGCCTCCTATTTCTATGCGAACGATCTCAGCCGCGTGACCAAGGTGGCGGAAGCGTTGGAATACGGCATCGTGGGCGTGAATACCGGTATCATTTCCACGGAAGTGGCGCCCTTCGGTGGCGTTAAGCAGTCAGGCCTCGGCCGCGAAGGCAGCAGCCATGGCATCGATGATTACCTGGAAATGAAGTATGTTTGCGTGAGCGTTTAGCGCCAATTTTAAACGAACTGAGCGGTTTAAATTTAGCCTTCCGCAAAACCCTTCTGACACTCTGCTGATCGGGGCAGTGTGTTGCTTGGAAGGTGCGGTAAATGAATGTCTCTAATCCCGGTGCGGGCGGGCTCGACTATGCCCCGTGCAGCTATGGGACATCCCATCTTCTGTTTCGTGGCCCGCAGCGTGATCTTCGCGGCAAATACCTCGCCTTTATCGGGAGCGCGGAGACCTTCGGCACGTTTATTCGTGAGCCCTATCCAGCACTGCTAGAAGACATGCTCGGCGTCCCTTGCGTCAATCTGGGTCTGCGCAATGCTGGGATCGACGTGTTTCTGTCCAGCCCTGGCATCATTGAGGTGGCTAGTCGCGCGTCGATGACCGTGATCCAAGCAATGGGCGCTGTGAATATGTCAAACCGGCTCTACACGGTCGATCCGCGCCGCAACCACCGTTTCATCCGCGCCACCAAACGGCTCAAAGATCTCTATCCCGAGGTGGACTTTCGCGAGTTTGACCTCACCAGCCAGGTGATATCGCGCCTCGCCGGGATCTGCCTCGATCGGATGCAGACGGTTAGGCGCGAGCTGCAAATGGCCTGGGTCGCCCGGATGCGCACGCTGGTTTCAGAGATCCGCGGGCGCGTCGTCCTCATGTGGTTTGCTGATCGCAAGCCCTACACGCCTGGGCTCAATACCAGCTCGCTGTGCCGCGATCCGATTTTTGTCGATCGCACCATGATGGCGGCTGTGTGCACCGCAACCGCCGCGATCCCGCTCGAAGTGGTGGCCGAACAAGCGGATATCGAAGCGGGGCGTGAAGAGATGGTTTTTGACGCGTTTGAGGCGGCGCAAGCAGCACAGCGTCTCGGGCCAATCTGTCACGGCCAAGCCGCAGAAGCGCTTGAACCGCTGGTGTCACAGGCGCTCTAGCGGGCCGCAGACAGGGCGTCACGCCCTCCGCACGTGCCCGATGCACCGGCGTTTCAGGTGGCGTTGCCAAGCCGCACCGGCGCCGCGCTTTTGTCGATGTTAGACCTTTAAGCAGCCACTGAGCTCAGGCACGACTCGGGTCATAAATGAGGGCGCGCAACGTCGCGGAGAGCAGACATGTTTTTTATCGAGGGCTGGGTGCCTGTCTCGGAGGTGACGCTTGAGGTGTTCCGCAAGCTGCAAGGCCTGCATGTGGATGGCAAAATCGGCAAAGGCCATGGCTCGCTTAAAACGGTGTTGGGCATTTCGGTTTGGGAGATCTTAGACGGGGCGACCAAAATCGGCGCCACCGGACCAGATGGTATCGTCGTCGATGCATCGCGGGATCTTACCGCTTGGGCGGATCCAACGGCGCTGATGAATGAGCACATCAATCTTCAACGCGGCACCGTCGGGTCATCGCGTCTGCCCGGCGAAGACGGCAAAGTGCCCGAGCCGACGCTCCAAGCGCAAAGATATGGCGCGTTCTACAACCTGCCTGTGGTGATTCCGGTCAACAGTTATCAATCCTCGCTTGGATACTTGGCAGAAGAGGTCAAGGACGACGCATCCGAGGATGAAGGGTTGCGCGAGGGCGCCCGAACCATTCTGACGATGGTGCAAAAGGGCGATCTTGTAACCCGGGAGATTGCGCGGGCGCGCATCGGCACGGGATTAACGCGGCGGCGCTTTAAGATGGCCTGGGCGATCGCCGCTGCAAAGGTCCCCGAGCTTCGCGCGCCCAACCGATGGACTGGTCTTTAGGTGGGGTGCGAACGCCTGATAAGCACGCGCGCGCGCGGTTGCGCGGACACTGAAGGAATAAAGCCGGTCGGTTCAAGCGAAGTTTACCCAAAAGGTGACATATGAATTTTCTTGAATTATTCTGGTATTCGAATTTCTTGTCGGTCTAACAATCTACAAGGGGCGCTGATTAAATAGTGAAAATAAAAAGGGGTCAAAAAAGCACTTGGTATTCAAAGTTTCGCCGGAATTCCGACAAATTCTGGGAATGCCGCAGAAAAGTGACTGACATCGCGCACCATTCCAAGACCGAATTCGGCAGATTCCTTTCCATCCTATCTGGGAAGTGATCGGGAAACCGACGGTGTTATGCCGTCGGTCGCGCGTTGCGTGTCGCAGGATCCACGCTCCTCGCGGCACGCAGCGCGCACTAAAACGCACAGAGCGTTGTGCGTCCGCGGTACCGGCATTGTGCACTATCGGATTGTGGCTGTCGGCGCGTTAGGGCAAAGTCCAAGGCCCGCGGGGAAAATCAATCCGACCCGGGGGAGAAGGCATCCCCGATGATCACAGTAGACAAAGTGGAGAAACGGTACGCTGGCGGCTTTCAAGCCTTGCGCGGCGTGTCTCTAGAGATCGCTGAAGGCGAGATTATCGCCCTTTTAGGACCGAACGGCGCCGGAAAAACCACCCTGATTTCAATTATCTGCGGCTTGTCCACGCTCAGTGCTGGCAAGGTTTTGGTGGGTGGGCACGACGTGGTGCGCAGCCCGCGTGCTGCACGGCAACTGGTTGGTTTGGTCCCGCAGGAAATCTCGCTCGATCTCAACGAGACAGTTTGGAACTCTGTTCGCCTCTCACGCGGCTTGTTCGGCCTGCCGCATGACCCGGCCATCTTGGAAGATATCCTTAAAAAGCTGTCGCTTTGGGACAAACGAGACGAGCAATCGACCGCGTTGTCCGGCGGCATGAAGCGGCGGGTCATGATTGCGAAAGCGCTTGTCCATGAGCCGCGGGTGCTATTCCTTGATGAGCCGACAGCGGGTGTGGACGTCGAATTGCGCAAGGATATGTGGGACGTGGTCTCGCGGCTGAAGCAGCAGGGCGTGACGATCATCTTGACGACCCACTACATCGAGGAAGCCGAGGCCATCGCTGACCGCATCGGCGTCATCTCTAACGGCGAGATCCTCTTGGTTGAAGAAACCGGCGCGCTGCTGCAGCGGATGGGCCAGAAAGAGATGACCTTAGAGCTGCAAACGCCGCTGGAGGAGATACCTTCCTCGCTTGCCGATTATAAGCTCGAACTTACCGACGATCCCTGCAAGCTTGTGTACCGCTACGACACCCGTGCGGCTCGAACCGGTATATCGCGCTTGCTCGGTGATTTGAGCGCCGCCGGCGTGCGGCTTCGCGATGTTCAAACCAAACAATCGAGCCTGGAGGACATCTTCGTCGAATTGGTCAAGAAAGGCGGATCATGAACTGGTATGCAATCGCCGCGATCTACCGGTTTGAGATGACGAGGACATTTCGCACGATTTTTCAGTCGATCGTGTCGCCGGTGGTCTCCACAGCGCTTTATTTCGTCGTGTTCGGCACCGCAATCGGCAGCCGTATCCAAGAGGTAGAGGGGGTCAGCTACGGCTCTTTCATCGTGCCGGGCCTGATCATGCTGTCAGTCATCACCCAATCGATCTCAAACGCGTCTTTCGGGATCTACCTGCCGAAGTTCCTAGGGACGATCTACGAGGTGCTATCGGCACCGATAAGCTTTTTTGAAATCGTGATCGGCTATGTCGGCGCGGCGGCGACGAAAGCGTTGATCATCGGGCTCATCATCTTGGCCACCGCGACCTTCTTTGTAGAGGTGCGCATCGCTTATCCAATTGCGATGCTCGCGTTTTTGATCCTGACCTGCCTGTCGTTTTCGTTAATGGGCTTTATCATCGGCATCTGGGCAAAGAGCTTTGAACAGCTGCAACTCGTGCCGCTTTTGGTCATCACGCCCTTAGTTTTCTTGGGCGGGGCTTTCTACTCAATCTCGATGCTGCCCACGGCATGGCAAACCGTGACGCTGTTCAATCCGGTCGTGTATCTGATCTCGGGTTTCCGCTGGTCTTTTTACGGCGTCGCGGATGTTTCTGTCGCCGTCTCGCTCTTCGCCATCTCGGGGTTCACAGCGCTTTGCCTCGCAATCATATGGCTGATCTTCAAAACCGGTTGGCGCATAAAGACCTAACCCCAGCGGTGCGGTTTTGAATTCCGTCGCCGCCGCCCTTGTTCCCACCGGGACGCGCCGCTAAATGCCCTCCATGAAACGCTGGTTGCCGTTTGTGAAATCCGAGCCGTTTGTCGCCGTCATCCGGCTCAACGGCGCCATCGCGTCCGCGCCTCGGGGTGCTGCGCTGAATGATGCTGGCCTCGCGGCCACGATTGAGCGTGCCTTTGGCCGCGGCAAACCAGCCGCCGTCGCGCTCGTCATCAATTCGCCCGGTGGATCGCCGGTGCAGTCAGCCTTGATCGCAGCGCGCATTCGTCGCTTGGCCGCTGAGAAATCTATTCCCGTCTATGCCTTCACCGAGGATGTCGCCGCATCCGGTGGCTACTGGCTCGCCTGCGCGGGTGATGAGATTTGGATTGATGACTGCTCGATTGTTGGCTCCATCGGGGTCATTTCCGCGGGCTTCGGGTTTCCCGAGCTGATCGAGCGATACGGCGTTGAGCGTCGCGTTCACACCGCCGGGCTTTCGAAGTCACAGCGCGATCCTTTCAAACCGGAAAAACCGGAAGATGTGGAGAAGCTTCAAGGCTGGCTCACTCAGATCCACGGGACCTTCATCGACTACGTGAAAGACCGCCGTGGCGCGAAGCTCGGCGATGACGAAGGCCTGTTCACCGGGGACGTGTGGATCGGGCAAAAGGCCATCGATGTCGGGCTTGCCGACGGGATCGGACATCTGGTGCCCAAGATGAAGGAAGTCTTTGGCGAGAAGGTGCGTTTCCAGGTCTATGGGCGGCGGCGTGGTTTGCTCTCTCGGCTTGGTGGTCGCATCGCGGACGATGCCTTGGGCGTCATCGAAGATCGCATCGCCTTCGCGCGGTACGGCCTATGATCGTCAAAATCGTTACGATTTTCCTCGCAGTCATGGCTCTCTTGGCGATGATTGGCCGCTTGCGGCTCCCGGGCCGCGACACAATGAGCCGCCTGGGCACCCGCAAGTGTAAAGGGTGCGGGCGATACCGGATCGGCAAGGGCCCCTGTAGCTGCGGGCAAGCATAGCGTGGCCTACCTGCTGGCGACGTTTGGGCTGTTGCTGTTGCTGTTTGCTGGCGACGCTCTGGTACGGGGCGCGGTGAACCTGGCGTTGCGGTTGGGCATTCCCACCATGATCGTCAGCCTTACCATCGTCGCCTTCGGCACGTCGGCGCCAGAATTGGTGATCGCTGTGGGCTCAATCCTAGAGGGCGCGCCCGGACTCGCGATGGGTAATGTGGTTGGCTCCAACACGGCCAACATCTTACTGGTTATGGGCGTGCCGGCGTTGTTCTACGGCCTTGCCACCGGTGAGCACGACACACGCAAAACTTACGTTCAGATGCTCTCTGCGAGTATCTTGTTCATCGCGCTGGCTTTCTTTGGCCCCTTCACCTGGATCGACGGGCTGATCCTTTTGGCGGTGCTCGTATTCATCTTGTACGAGCAAGGATGCGCGGCCCGGTCGCATCGCCGCGAGAACGGCGACGAGGGTGACAACCTGGAGGGCGCAGACGCATCGATGCCAATGTGGAAGGTGCTTGCATTCCTCATAGCGGGGATGATCGGCCTGCCGCTTGCCGCAAATTTGCTGGTCGACAACGCGGTGATCATTGCCACGCGCTGGGGTGTGCCGGATACCGTTATTGGGCTTACCCTGATCGCCATCGGCACTTCGCTGCCCGAATTGGCGACGACGATGGTCGCGGCCTACCGACGACAGGCCGATGTTGCCTTGGGCAATGTGATCGGCTCCAACCTTTTCAACCTGCTTGGCATCATCGGTGTGGCGACGCTGTTTGGCCCGATTCCCGTAGAGGCTGCTTTCCTACGGTTTGATCTGTGGATCATGCTCGCGGCGTCGCTCGCTTTGGCGCCATTCGTGATCCGAAGGATGAATCTTAACCGGTTCACTGGCGCGGCTTTCACGGCAGGTTACGCGCTTTACATCCTGGTGATCCTTATCTGACGGAGCAATGAGATGCCGACTGCTCTTGTGACCGGCGCGGCGCGGCGGATCGGTCGCGCGATGGCCTTAGCGCTTGGCGAAGACGGCTATGACGTGGCCGTGCACTACGCAGGCTCTGCGGACGACGCCGAGGCGGTGGTGCAGACGATACAGGCGGGCGGCACCAAGGCCGTGGCGTTGCAGGCCGATCTGACCGATGAGGCCCAGATGCAAGCGTTGCTGCCGCGCGCAGTCGATGCCCTCGGCCCGGTGACGATGCTGATCAACAACGCGTCGATTTTTGAGTATGACGATATCAAGACTGGCACGCGCGCCAGTTGGGACGCGCATATCGAATCCAATCTGCGCGCGCCTGTCGTCCTTACTCAAGCGCTTGCAGAGCAGGCCCCAAGCGCAGGCAGCGACGCCGACGGTGAGCCGATTTCTCAAGCCCAGGTCATTAACCTGATCGATCAGCGGATACACAAACTGACGCCCGCTTTCATGAGCTATACGATTGCCAAGATGGGTCTATGGGCGTTCACCCGCACGGCGGCGCAGGCGCTTGGACCGGCGATCAGGGTCAATGCGATCGGCCCAGGCCCGACCCTTCAGGGTTCGAACCAAAGCGAGGCCAATTTCAAGCGCCAACGGGCTGCGACGATTTTGGAGCGCGGCGCCAATGTCGAGGACATCGTGGCGGCCATGCGATACTTTATGTGTGCGAAGGCGGTAACGGGCCAGATCCTATGCATCGATGGTGGGCAGCACCTAACATGGAAAACCGCCGACATGATTCTCGACGTCTGAGCGGGTCAAGTGCGGCATTTTGTCAATACGCGGTAAACAAGGTGTTCACTTTTCTCGAAACACGCGTCCACCGGCCCACGGATAGAAATTTTCTGTTCAATTTCAATATTTTAAGAATTTGCTATAAAATTAGGCATTTTGGGGAAACCGTCTTTTTTAAAGGGAAAAAACCATCTGTCCGCACGTTGCCACCAGAGTTATCCACCGAATTAGTGGAAACAATACACCTTGTGGACCCCGGACGAAGTTTGCCTAGGATTGCGAGAATCAGAGGTGGCCATGACTAAAACCAGCGCAGAGGCAGAAAAAACTGGCCATGCATGTATTCAGGCCTACCTATTGGGGTTGGAGACGTCGCCAGGTGTCTATCGCATGCTCGATGCACAGGGTGCGGTGCTCTATGTCGGCAAAGCGCGTAACCTAAAAGCACGTGTCTCTAGCTACGCCCGTCCGACAGGGCACACCCCACGAATTGCCCGGATGATCGCCGCGACCGCGTCGATGATGTTCCTCACCACGCGCACAGAGACCGAGGCATTGCTCCTAGAGCAGAACCTCATCAAACAGCTTAAGCCGCGCTACAATGTGCTGCTGCGCGACGATAAGAGCTTCCCCTACATTTTCATCTCCGACGAGCACGATTTTCCTCGGCTTGAGAAGCATCGCGGCGCCAAAAACCGCAAAGGGCGGTACTATGGTCCCTTCGCCAGCGCCGGCGCGGTGAACCGCACTTTGAATACGCTGCAAAAGGTGTTTCGCCTGCGCACCTGCAGCGACCGTGAGGTCGCGGCAGGTGATCGGCCCTGCTTGAACTACCACTTAAAACGCTGTGCTGGCCCCTGCGGCGGCAAAATCAGCGTTAAGGAATATGCCAAGCTTGTCCGCGAAGCCGACGACTTTCTGCGCGGCCGATCGACCAAGGTTCAGGCAGAACTAGCAGAACAAATGCAGACGGCCTCGGAAGCGATGGCGTTTGAAAGGGCGGCCGAATTGCGGGATCGGATCCGCGCGCTGACCCAAGTGCAGTCGACCCAGGGCATTAACCCGCGCGGCGTGGCCGAGGCCGATATCATCGCGCTCCACCTCGACCGGGGCCAGGCCTGCGTGCAGGTGTTTTTCATCCGCGCCAACCAAAACTGGGGCAACCGCGACTATTACCCGCGTTTGGGCGGCACCGAGAGCGCGGCGGAAGTCCTCCAGGCGTTTATCGGCCAGTTCTACGACAACAAAGAGCCGCCCCGGCAGTTGATCCTGTCAGACGAAATCGAAGAGGAAGCCCTTGTCGCCGACGCGCTAAGCCAAAAAGCGGGGCGCAAGGTTGAGATCTTGGTGCCGCAGCGGGGCGAGAAGATGGAGCTGGTCTCCAGCGCGTTACGCAATGCCCGCGAGAGCCTGGCGCGCAAGATGTCGGAAAGCGCCACACAGGCCAAGCTTCTGGATGGTCTTGCCGACGCGTTTGGCCTGCAAAATGCCCCGCAACGCATCGAGGTTTTCGACAATTCTCACATCCAGGGAACCAATGCGGTCGGCGGTATGATCGTGGCCGGTCCCGAAGGCTTGATGAAAAATCAGTACCGCAAGTTCAACATCAAGGACGCGACGCTCACGCCGGGTGATGATTTCGGGATGATGAAAGAGGTGCTGAAGCGGCGGTTCAAGCGGTTGCTCAAAGAGGATCCCGACCGCGATACCGGGGATTGGCCTGATCTTCTTTTGATCGATGGCGGCGCTGGTCAGGTCTCGGCCGTGCATGAAATCATGACCGAGCTCGGCGTTGACGATATCGCGATGGTCGGTGTTGCTAAGGGCATCGACCGCGACGCAGGCAAAGAAGAGTTCTATCGCCCAGGCCGGCGTGCTTTCGCGCTACAGCGCAATGACCCGGTGCTCTACTTTATTCAGCGTCTGCGCGATGAAGCACACCGCTTTGCAATCGGGGCTCATCGTGCCAAGCGCTCTAAGGCTGTCGGTGCAACCCCGCTCGATGAAGTTCCTGGCGTCGGCGCGACCCGCAAACGGGCCTTGCTGGCTCACTTTGGATCGGCCAAGGCGGTTAGCCGGGCCAATCTGGTCGATCTCAAGGCCGTGGACGGTATCTCCGACAGCCTTGCGGAAACAATCTATGGATATTTCCGCGATCAGGCGTAGCCGTTAACTTTCTTTGAACCCTGACACGACCTCGCCCGACCCATAGGCAAGATCATAGGTTGCTATGGACGAAGGTGATGGGGCTACTTGAAAATCTGACCACCGCAACGACGGCTGCGGTCCCGGCGCCTTGCGATGCGCAGATGGCGCCGTGGCCTGTATCCGATACCGCGGCCGCCATCTTTCCTACCGGTGCTGCCTTTTTTCCGAGCGCTATCAAAGGGAGTCAGACGACAAACGGCGGGATTTATGCCGCCAACGAAGACCGAGCAGAGTACGCAATTTTTCCTCGCGGCCCAAATCAAACGGCTGCCTGCATTTATTCAACAAAATCCATTTCCGAGATCCGGCCCGCCCCGACATCGACACCGAGGAGTATTTTGTAGAGTTCTGAGGCTGTCAGCGCTGCTGCATTCAGAGCGGCGCGTGTAATCCCGCAACGGGGGTGTTCGCGAGTAGTGAGTATGGTGGGTGCATATCGAGTGCTGGGTCGGCCGCCAGCCAGAGGTGTAAAAGCCTTTGGCTGGCGGAACGCTTTGGGCTTTTCCCTTGCGGGTTTGCTCAATAGGAATAGGCCATGTCCTGGACCATTCCCAATATCCTAACAGTTTTGCGGCTGCTGGCGGCACCGGGCGTCGCGGTGATGTTTTTGTATTTCGTGCGGCCCTGGGCGGACTGGTTTGCGATGATCCTTTTCGTAGTCGCAGCCGTCACCGATTGGTTCGACGGCTATCTGGCGCGCACCTGGAAACAGGAAAGTCGCTTCGGCGCGATGCTCGACCCGATTGCTGACAAAGCGATGGTGGTGATCGCGCTCCTGGTCATCACCGGCTTTTCCGGCATGGACCCGTGGATCTTACTGCCCGCGACCATGATCTTGTTCCGCGAGGTGTTTGTCTCCGGCCTGCGCGAGTTTTTGGGAGACGATGCCGGGACGCTCAAGGTCACCAATCTGGCAAAATGGAAGACGATGCTGCAGATGGTGGCGCTGGCGGTTTTGTTCGCGAAGGGCATTTTTGAGCACAACCTGATCGAGCGTACTGTCGGCATGGGTCACGAGATCGTCGCTGGCATCATGGCAGGCGAAATCGCCGATGAGGTCGGCCTGCGCTGGAACGTTTATGCTGCGCAGATCACATGGTGGAGCGGCGTCACGCTTTTATGGTTTGCCGCGTTGCTTACACTCGCCACGGGCTGGGACTACTTTCGCAAATCCTTACCGTTTTTTCGTGAGGGGCGCTCTGGATGATCGATGTGTTGTATTTTGCCTGGCTGCGCGAGCGGATCGGCCTACCAAAGGAGCGGGTAGATACCCAGGCCGCAACAGTGGCGGACCTGGTCGCTGAACTTAAGACCCGCGAAGCACGCTACGAAGCCGCATTTTGCGATCTAGAGGCGATACGCGTGGCGGTTGACCAGGAACTGACCGACTTCGACGCGCCCCTGAGTGGCGCGCGAGAAGTGGCTTTTTTTCCGCCGATGACGGGCGGTTAAATGATCCGTATCCGCGTCCAGCCCGAGCCGTTCGACCTGGGCCGGGAGATCGCGGACCTCGTCGGCACGCGCCGCGATCTCGGCGCGCAGGTGAGTTTTACGGGTTTGGTGCGCGACGACAACGGGTTGGAAGCGCTTGAAATCGAGCACTACCCCGGCATGACAGAGAAGGCCCTAAACGCGATCGCGTCCGAGGCGGAAACGCGATGGGATCTGGGCGCCGTTCTGGTGATCCATCGATATGGGCGCCTCATGCCTGGTGACGCGATCATGATGGTCGCAACCGCCGCCAAGCACCGCCGCGCAGCGTTCGCGGCGGCCGAGTTTTTGATGGATTTCCTGAAGTCGCGGGCCCCGTTTTGGAAGCGTGAGATCACCGGCACAGCGGCGGCATGGGTTGATGCCAAAGCCACCGACGAGGCCGTTCTCAATCGCTGGAAAGACCCGAACGCGACCTCTTGAAATCCAATAGGCCGCTCCCCAAATCGCATCCCGTAGGCGCCCGATAGGGGTCTGCATCTACGAACCGCCCGTCCGTGATGGAGGGCATAACACTTCGGTTTTCGCTCAATGGAGGTTGACCATGCGAAACTATGATTTTGCACCGCTTTACCGTGCAACTGTCGGCTTTGACCGCATCGCTGACTTGATGGATCGGGTTATTAACGCGGATGTCGCGCAACCCGCCTATCCCCCTTACAACATCGAAAAAACCGCCGAGGATGCGTATCGCATTTCCCTCGCGGTGGCTGGCTTTAACGAGGATGAGCTGACGGTAGAGGTGCGCGAGAACGCCCTCATTATCGCTGCCCGCAAAGCCGCCGAGGATGATAACCGCAGCTTCCTGCATCGCGGTATCGCAACCCGCGCGTTTGAGCGGAAGTTCCAGCTTGCTGACCACATCCGCGTAAACGGCGCCGTGCATGAAAATGGCATGCTTCATGTCGATCTTGTGCGCGAAGTACCTGAAGCGCTCAAACCGCGCCAAATCGCCATCGCAGGCGCTGCGTCGAACGGTATGAAGGCGGTTGAGGGTCAAGCGGCCTAACGTCTAACTCTAAAGAAAAAGCGCGGCGCCCGTGAGGCTGCCGCGCTTTCCACAACGTGTCGTGGTCTGAACGGGGTGCTGCATCGTCGCAGCGCCCCGTTTTTTCTCGCTATTGCGATAGGCTCTCGGCCAACCGCATCAAGTCAACAGCCTGGCGCCGATAGCCAAATTCGTCGTCGCCCAGCGATGCCTGAGCCAACGCAATCGCATCAGCATAGCTCCAATCACCGGTATAGACGCTACCCTTGAGCAATTGGCCGAACCCAGCAATGGCGGCGGCAAAATTGGTATCGATGCTCGCTTGCCCCGTGCCTTCTACGATGGGGAACTCCATCAGCTGGCTTTGCTCCTCACCAGGATTTTTGAAGCGGAGCCTCAGAAACGCCAACTCTTCGCTGCCGTCAGCCACAACGCCGGGTTCATCACCGCCATAGCGCAGTGGTTCACTCAGAATGGCGGGCGAGCCGACCGGTACGATCTCGTAGATAGCGGTCACGGCATGGCCTGCACCGATCTCACCCGCATCCACCTGATCGTTGTTGAAATCTTCGCGGTTGAGGGCTCGGGTCTCATACCCGATCAAACGGTACTCCGCGATCTGCGCTGGGTTAAACTCCACCTGGATCTTCACGTCATTGGCAATCGGGAAAAGCGCGCCGGTCAGCTGATCGACCAATACTTTGCGCGCCTCATTGAGCGTGTCGATATACGAGGCGGTACCGTTACCGCTCTGCGCCAAGCTCTGCATCACAGCGTCATTGAGGTTTCCACGGCCAAACCCTAACACCGACAGATATGTGCCGCTGTCGCGCTTGTCGGAGATGAACGTCTCCAACGCGTCGGGGTCTTGGATCCCCACATTAAAATCGCCATCGGTGGCGAGGATTACGCGGGTCACATCACCTTCCTCGGCCATCTCCTCAGCCACGTTATAGGCTTGGATCAACCCCGCTTGACCGGCGGTTGAACCGCCTGCCTGCAAGTTGTCGAGGGCGGCAAGGATCTTCGTGCGCTCAGCGGCGGGCGTCGCCTCAAGAACAAGCCCCGCAGAGCCCGCATACGTGACAATCGCCACCTCATCTTCGGGCCGCAACTCGTTTACCATCATGCGGAACGACTGGATCAGCAGCGGAAGCTTGTCAGGATTGCCCATCGAGCCCGACGTATCGATGAGAAACACCAGGTTGAGCGGGGGTCGGTCTTCGACGACCGGCATTTCGCCCTGCAAGGAGATGGTCAGCAATTGTGTATCCGGGTTCCAAGGCGTCTCGGCCACGGTCACGTTAGGTTGAAACGGGCCGTCATCGGGGCCAGGCGCCGCATAATCATAATCGAAATAGTTGATCAGCTCTTCGATCCGCACGGCCTCGGCTGGTGGCAATTGCCCGGAATTGAGCCAAGAGCGCAGAACACTGTAGCTGGCCGTGTCGACATCGATGGAGAACGTCGAAACTGGCGTTTCCGCGACAACCTGAACAGGGTTATCGTCTTCATTTGCATAGGCTTCGGTGTCGGCTTCAGGCGTGACGATCAAGTCGGGCCCGGGGGCCAGAAGTGTGCGCCCTGTGTCCGGAAGCAGAAGCGTGCCATGATTGCCCGCGCCGTGCACCGTCGCGTTACCGCCACCGGTTGCACCAACTGCGTTGCCGACCAACCCAAACTCCGTCCCCTGGGTCGCGCCTCTGCTTGGGACAGGGGTTGGCGCAGGCGGCGGTAATACCGCTTCAGCCACAGGCGCCATGTCCAAGGCGACGTCGGGGGCATCGACAACAGGGGGCAGATCAACGGGGACGGGTTCCGCTGCCATCTCGACCGAGTCGTCGGCTTCCCCTGGCACTGTGGCGTCAAACTCAGCTTGTTCTAGGGTCGGAATACTGGGATTGCGGTTGAGCAATTGTGGCGTCAAAGCGATGACACCGACGGCAACAAGGGCCGTGGTCGCGCCAAAAATCGGGCGCAGGGACGTTTCAGCAAACATGCGTCTCACTCCTAAAAATCCCGCCCTATGCTTTGGGCGGTTAGAGGTAAGACGTGACGGATCACGCGATCCTTGGGCGCGATCAAAAATTTCTTGCGCCTTTTCCAGATTTGCGGCGCGGCGGGCGGGATCAGCGGCAGGTGTTGCTGCGTCCATCGCACGCTTAAGATCATCGAGCGGATCAGTCATACGCGTAGCTCCTCATCCCGCAACGCCTTCAGACGCTTGCGAATTTCCGACAGGCGCCAACTGATCGTGCCTTCGGATACACCCAGCGCAGCAGCGGCTTGGGCATGGGTCATGTCATCGCCGAGGGTGAGCGCGGCGGTATCGCGCAACTCCTGCGGCAAGCCTTGCATGGCCTGCGTCAGCCAATCGACGCCTTCTGCTCTGTCATCATCAGCGGCGCGCCGATTGATCTCCCAATCGCCCCACCCATGCGCCGCTTTACTGCGTGACGCGTGTCGGCGGCGCATATCATGGGCGGCATTAATCGCAACGCGGTAGAGCCATGTGGCGAATTTGGCTTGGCCGCGATAGCTTTTCAGCTTAGCGGGCAACGCAAGACAGATATCCTGCGTAAGGTCCTCCGCCCATTCTCTGCGGCCCGTCAGCCGGAAACACAGGCGAAACAAGCCGTCGTAATGACGGCTCAATAGCGCTGCAAAGGCCTCACCATCGCCTTGTGCAGCAGCCCTGGCCAGGTCGTTGTCGCCCGTTTCCATGCGCATCACTTGGTAAGACGCGCCTGTGTCGTCAATCCTTGGCCGTGTTCGAAAAAAGTCTGCTAGGGGCGCACAAACTTGGCGCCCGATCCGCTTGAATCGGTATCCGTAACCGCGCCTGCAACAGTTTGCGTCCTGCTAAAAGCACTCGCGGAGGAATTGCGGAGCGCCATCAGCTCCGACAGTGGATTGGCAAGCGTCATACCAAGCGCGACCGGCGTGCCACCCATCTCGGCCTTCGCCGACACGACTGACACGATCTTTGGGATCCCGTTTTCAATCACGAAGATCGGTGCACCGGAGGACCCGAAGTCAACATCGCAAGACAGCACCAGCGAGCCGCCGCGCTGATCGAGCACATGGCACACTTCCTGTAAAGACGGCGCGTCCGCACGGTCGATCGCATAGGAAACAACGCCAACTTCGTCGCCGGTATGGGCGGTCGTGGCGGTGTCGAAGGGCACGATGGTGCCATTGCGGATCGGGGTATCAAGCTCGAGGATCGCCACATCATGGGCGACGCGCGAGACGAAGTTATCCGACGAATAGGTGAAGCTGGGATGGATGATCGAGCGGCGTACGCTTCGATAAGCCGATGCGCGACCGCCACGCCAATCCGCTAGAAACTCAATCTGGCCGTCGTCTAGCCTTTGGCCGGTATCGGGGTCGAACATGCAATGCGCCGCGGTCAGCACCAGGTCTTCGGCAATCAGCGCGCCGGTGCAGAAACTAACCGAGCCGAAATTAAGCCGGCCAACTGCGTGCCAGGCGCGGCTTTCATCCCCGGTCTGTAGGGTTTTCAGTTGTGATGCTGCATGCACCTGGGCACTGAACAGTGCCGCAAAGATGCAAAATAAATAGCCCCGTCGCATCGTCGCTCCCCGTTTTGTTGAGGAGGGCGTAGCGGGGCGATCAGGCTGATTTACGGCTCAAATGGGCTGATCCAAGGATCAATCATGGCGCGTTTGCGTCGAGGCCCATGCCGCCCGCTGATCTGCCGGGCGGCATGGGTCGTAACGGGCAACTGGTTACTTACTCTTCAATTGCGCTGCACGTCGTGCCTGGGGTCATCCCCCCCTTGACGGCGTTTGACACGTAGATGCCTTCGCCAGGCTCGATCGCAGGCAATGTCACGGTGCCCTCGCTACCACCGGGGGCGGCGTAGGCGACTTTAACGCCATCCGTAGTCGTGAAGTCGTAAGGGTTCGAGATGTAGATATCGTTTGGAAACACCACCGGGGTACCCGCAACGATGCAGTCGAAGCTTAGCTTCACCACCTCGGGCGCGAGCACCGGCGTGATCAGCGGCGCAATCACAACTTCTTTCGTCACTGGCTTAAACACCGGACGGATAACCGGGCGGATCGTCGGAATCTTGACGACATAGTCGTTGTACGGCGTCACAGCATAGGGGAAGGCCACGTGGGGGCGGGTGCCAAATACCGGTGGCAAAGCGCGCGGCGGCTTGAACCAATTCACGTGCGGTGTGCCGACGGAGCGCGGCAGAAAGTGCAAGCTGGGCTTCGGGCCTGAGTGGCTGAAGCCCGGAACGGTCTTGGTGACGAAACCGACATTGCTATCGAAAATGGAAACGGTGTTCCCAGCCGAAGCGGCCGAGACCGAGGCGACAAGGGCAGCAGCCCCCATCAGTGCTGAAATTGATTTGCGGATCATAAGACTTTCCTTTGTAAATCCTGGCTATGACCAGAGGGTCCGGTCAACGTGCGATCACAATCGCGCCAATCCGGTGAGACAGGCAATATCGCGGCGCTGTCATGGGATAGCGCGGCTCGTAAATCGCGGTGATATCGCATATCAACTCCGCGCAAGCGCTTGTTAAATACGACGGAAATCTGGCTCCGGCGGCGTCCAAGCCAGCCTTGGGCGTGCTCCATTTCCATCGGCACTGTGCCGCGTTAACGTGCCGCTATGACGCCAGCCCAGGTCCTCTCGCTGTTTTCCCCGCTCGACGCAGTGGCGGTGTGCTTGCTCGGCGCGGCTTGGGTCGGGACGACGCTTTGGATCGAAAATGGCCGGGCCCGGCGCGTTTCAGTCTCGATCCTGATGGAGGGGTATCGGCGTGAGTGGTTGCAAGCTTACGTCACCCGAACACCCCGTGTTTTCGATATGATCGCGCTCAGTAATCTCCGGCAAGGCACGGCGTTCTTTGCGTCGTCTTGCCTAATCGGACTAGGCGGCGGGCTTGCCTTGATCGCCAATCCCGAGACCATCGCCAGCCTTGCCGCGGACCTCGCGATTGAGCAGGCGCCCGTTCTTGTTTGGGAGATCAAAACGCTTCTTCTGCTCTTGCTGATGGCAAATGCTCTGTTCAAATTCATCTGGGCACACCGTTTGTTCGGGTATTGCGCGGTGGTGATGTCTGCCGCGCCCAACGATGAAGGCGTCTTGGCGTATCACCATGCGCAGCAGGCCGCTGAGATCGCCAATAGCGCAGCGCGAAGCTTTAACAGGGGGTTGCGCGCCGTTTATTTCGCGGTCGGCGCCGCCGCATGGCTGGCTGGGCCATGGGTGCTCATGGCATCCACCATTTTGACCGTCGCAGTGCTTTGGCGACGGGAGTTTAATTCGAAATCCCGCGAGATCCTGTTGCGCAAACCCCCACAAGGAGCGAGTGAATGATACGGATACCTTCAAGCCTTCTGGCAGCTGTGATCGCCGCGTCACCGGCTGTAGCCGATCCGGCGATTGTCGAGGATGCCACCGCGACCCAGTCGGGAAGCACCTGGACCTTTTCAGTCACCCTGTCGCATCCCGATACTGGATGGGACGATTACGCCGATGGATGGGAGGTATTGGCCACCGATGGCACGCGTCTGGGCTTCCGCGAACTCCTCCACCCTCATGTAAATGAGCAGCCCTTTACCCGATCCTTATCGGGCGTGACGATTCCTGAGGGAACAACCACGGTGCTCATTCGGGCCCGCACCAATGTGGATGGCTGGGGCGAGGCTACTTATGAGCTTACCCTCAGCGGGTCGTAGGCGCCCGGGCTAGCGCTTTCGGACGACGCAAAACACCTCATCGTTGAACCAGAGCCCGCCGTATTTCTGCAAGACCTCGGCGGTGATGTCGTAATGCTCAGAGGTGGTGAGCGTTTCCTCAATGCGGTGGTCTTCGATCTGCGCCACGTATGTTGCGGCATTCCATGCTGCGGCCAGCGTCGACGTGCCAATCGACGGGCCCACCTCTTCTGGCAGAGTATGCATGCGGTAAGACAGCAGCGCATCTCCGCCGCTGGGCACCCGCAAATCAAAATCGGCGGCCTCTTCGCCTAGCTCAGCCTTCAAAGCAGCGATAAGATCGTAGCGATTGACCGGGTACAGCGCGAGATCGGGCCAGACGCGGTTTACAATCTCTTCGCCCGGATCGTTGCCCGCAGCCTGCGCGACGATCATCCGGCCCCCTTCTCCCAGACTGCGCGACAACGGCGCGAGAACAGTCCGCGCTTTCAACTCTGCCGAGGTGCGGGCGCGCCAGGGTTGCGACGCGACAACGAGATCATACCCGGCCTTCGCAGCGCCTTCTTGCGGAATGACGTCGTCGAGCAGGAAGCTGTGGTCTTCGCGGTAAAGCACCAAAACCGATGGCGTCGCATAGAGCGGGTTGCCTGTTTTCGGCGATGAGCGCACCTGCCACGTTTCCACCAGATGCGGATCGAGCGCGCGCAACTGCTCGGCGAAGTCAATCGAGCTTTGCCCTTTCAGCGGCACCGATTTCCACGCCACCTTGTCCGCCGCCTCTGGCTTGTTCGGCTTCAGCCAAGGCGCCTCCGAGTAGAAGAGATTGGTGATCACAACGACGCTGGCAGGATGCTCCACTAAGCGATCGGGAATCTTCTCTAACGAGAGGCGCACATCCTCCAGGCTGATCTCTTTGCCGACCACGTAAAGCGGCACGTTTGGGTGCCTTTGGTGCAGACCCCGCATGATATTGGCCAGTACGGTCGCGTCCCCCATCCCGGCGTCAAACACACGCAAAGCAGGCGGGTTTGGCGTGATCAGATCAAGCTCAGCGGCGATGCGTTCGGATATCTGCCACTTCTCGTTGGTCGTGGTCACGAAGGTGAGGTATTTGAGCCGGTTGTCGAAAAACCGAAACGGTTTGTCCATGATCTTCGCGCCACTTTAGGTTTGGTTGGATACGCGTAAGCAACTAGGCGGGCGCGGCCAAGCCTGTCTTGCCCGACCTCATGCGGTCGTGACGAGGGCGCCGCCCGGGCGCAACCCCGTCCCTCTCCGATGTCGCTTTTCCGCAAAATGTCTGGCGCGGTGAAGCAATGGTCGCGCGCCGGTACTACTTCCGCCCCTCGCGCAGCCAGGCGCCAACCATCAGCGCCGTCGCCGCGAGCAAAAAGAGCCACGCGCTCACAAGCGGAACAAGCGTCACGTCAGCGGTCACATACGCCTCGCGCGCATACACGCCCAGCCAATTGCGGCCCTCCACAGGTCGGCCCGCGCGGACATAGCGAATATCCGGCACGCCAGCATCCGCGAGCCGGATGATCGCGCCCTGGTTCTCGGCGATAGCGGGTGCCAAAACCTCACCGCTGGCAATGGTTGCCTCAAACTCCCGCGGTGCTGCGGGCCCTAACGCGATGACAGCGTCCTCATCGCCCTCTTTCAGGCGGTAAAGGCCGATATCCGGGCCTTCGACGATGGCTTCCCAGCGGCCGGGGGAGGTTTCTTCCATCGGCACGACTGTCACGGTTCCGTCCGGCGCGGTTAGCTCGAGCGAGCCGACGCTGTCGCCCAATGTCCTGCGCACGATGGTCATCGTCTGCCCTTCCGCCGTGGCAGAGAGCGCCTCTTCCTCAAGCTCGGGCTCTTTCATCATCCAATGGGCCAGTCGTCGCAGCAATTCCAGCTGGGGCCCGCCGCCCTCAAAACCACGGTTCCAAAGCCAGGCATGATCTGAGCCGAGCAACGCGATGCGGCCCTCGCCGACACGGTCCAACACCAAAAGCGGGCGGTCATCGATGCCTGTCATCACCACGTCACCGGCACGTGGCTCAAGATCGATTAGCCTGAACCAGCGGCCCCAAGCGGGCATGCCATCCTCACTGTTCACGCCGCCTGCGAACGCATCGAGACCGGACGTCACCGGATGGCGTTGCCCTAATTCCGGGATGACAGGCGTGAAACCTTCTTCGATCACCCGCGCTGTGGGTTCGGCAGGAATGATCGCCGCAAGCGGTGAGCGATAAAGCGAGGTGGCCGCGGCGAAATCAGGCCCCGCAGCGATGAGCACTGCGCCGCCGTCCTCGACATATTGCCGAACATTGTCGAGGTAGAGCGACGGCAGGATGCCGCGACGCTTATAGCGGTCGAAGATAATTAGGTCGAACTCATCGATCTTGTCGATGAACAACTCACGCGTCGGAAAGGCGATGAGCGACAATTCGTTGACCGGCACGCCGTCTTGCTTTTCGGGCGGGCGCAGGATGGTGAAATGCACCAGATCGACCGAGCTATCCGATTTTAGCAGGTTGCGCCACGTACGTTCGCCCGGATGCGGCTCGCCAGACACCAGCAGCACACGTAGTCGGTCACGCACCCCGTTGATCTGTACCACCGCCGAATTGTTGCGGTCGGTCAATTCTCCGTCGGCTTCGGGCACGGTGAACTGAATGACGTTCATGCCGCCGTGGGGCAGGGTCAACGGCAATTCCATATCGGCGCCGATCGGTACGCGCACCGATTGCATCGCCTCGCCATCAATCGAGATTTGTAGCTCGGCGGTGAGGCCCTCTGTTTCTGGCACCAGGCCTTGATCCTCGACGCGCAGTGTTAACGTCACCGGCTCCCCAAGGATCGCGAAGCTTGGCGCGTTCGTCACCAAAAGCCTGCGGTCCCAATCGTCGTCTTCGCCGCTCAACAGCACATGAACCGGCGCGGGCACATCGGGCATGCGCTCGACGTCGTGGATTTGGCCATCGGTGATGAAGAAGACGCCGGCGATGCGCCCGCGGGGCTCTTCTGCCATCGCTTCGGCGAGCGCGGTCATCAGCAAGGTCCCTTGATCGCCCTCACCATCCCCGAGCGGGACAACGCGAAGTTCTGCATTGCCGAGGGTTTGCACCTCAGCTTCAAGGTCAGCCAAGGCAGCAGCTGTTTGCGTGGGGCGTTCATCAATCCTTTGGCTCGCGCTCTCATCGACGACTGCGATCACGATATCGCTAAGTGGCGCGCGCTCCTCTTGCTGGAAAGACGGGTTGAACAGCGCAATCAGCAGCACCGCCGCCGCGGCGCCACGAAGCCACCAACCCGAAAGGCCGCGCCAAATCGCAGCGCCGACGAAAAGCACCGCCACGGCCAGCGCCGCCCATACAAGCGGCCAGTCCAAAAGGGGATCAAAGATGATCGAGCCCGTCACGATTGTGCCCTCTCAAATGTCATTTCAATGCCGTTGGACGGTTACTGTCCAAGGCGGTCCAACAATGCCGGAACGTGAACCTGATCGCTTTTGTAGTTTCCGGTAAGCACATGCATGATCAAGTTGACGCCGAAGCGCAGCGCCATTTCGCGCTGACGTTCTCCAGCGAAGCCCCGGCCGATGGGAAACATGCGTTGTCCATTGGCATCGACGGCCCATGCCGCAGCCCAATCATTGCCGCCAATCACGATCGGGGTCACGTTGTCATTGAGGTTACGGAACGGCATGCCCTCAACCTGTTCCGCGTTGGGCGGCGCGGCCTCTACCCAGACATCGCGTCCTTGGTGGCGCCCCGGAAAGTCCTGAAGCAGATAGAATGTGCGGGTGAGCACGTGATCCTGTGGGATCGGCTCAAGCGGCGGCACATCGAGCGGACCGGCCAGCCGCTGCAACTTGCGACCGTTCACGCTAGAGGCGCCGAAGCCCGCAATATCCGCGTCTCGCGTGTCAAACAGGATCATCCCCCCATGGCGCAGATAGCGGTTAAGCTTTGCATATGCGTCGGTCGAGGGGATCGGCTGACCATCGGCGACCGGCCAATAGAGGAACGGAAAGAAAGCCAACTCATCCATCTCTAGATTAACCGGGATCGGATCAGCCGGCTCAATCGAGGTCCGCGCCCAAAGCACCTGGCTAAGCCCACGCAGACCCGCCTCTGAAACGCGGTCGACCTGCGGATCACCGGTAACGACATAGGCCAAGACGACCTCGGTGGTGGCAACGAGCGCGAGCGGATCAACCTCCTCTTGCGCCTGGGCTTCCGCCGTAAGAGGCACAAGCAAAAGGAGCCCGATAAGCGCGGCGGAGATCGGCCCGGAATTGCGCGACAGACGCCCGGAAATCCAGAGCGACGCGATGATGTCCGCACAAAGGAGCGCGAGCGCACTGGCAAGAAGCCATCCAATCAAGCGAATTTCCTCCAAAACCTCCAACCCGGTCACCGTAACGCTAGCGGGCCACGCAGCCGGTTCAATATCCGCCTCACCGTTCAGCACGTTGATTGCCACGCGCCGGTCATCTCCGGTGTAAAGCCCAGGAGGCATATCGGCACCCGGCACGCCGCCTGCAAGGCGTTCGCCCGGGATCCCGGCCATCGTGCCTGCATCCTCCACCACACCAAACGCATCCAAAACAGCATCAGGCACCCAGGTCGTGCCCGCCAATTCCTCGGCCGAAGGCTGTGCCGGGCGCGTCGACACCGCCAAACGCTCCAACATCTGCACGAACAGGCCCGACAGCGGCAGGGTCGACCACTCGGCATTCGCCGTCACATGGAACAGAACCACCTGCCCCTGCTCCACGCGTTTCCGGGTGACAAGCGGCGTTCCGTCGGCGAGCGACGCGATGACCCGCGCCGACAGCTCAGGGTCTGGTTGTGCCATGACCTGGCTCGAGACCAACACGTCTTCAGGAATCGTGAGCCCAAAGAACGGCGACGTCTCGCTGAACGGACGCAAGCCCTTCGGCTCACCCCACGACATTGCACCGCCGATATTGCGGCCACCCGCGCGTAGGCGCACCGGCATCAGGGGATGCTCAATCGCCCGGCTCACATCAGAACTTGCCAGTCGCGGCCCGGCGAAGCGCAGCAAAAGCCCACCGTTGCGCACCCATTCGAGCAGCGGGGCCTCCTCAGCCGGGCTTACTGTAGCCACATCGGCGAGGACGATCACGTCGGGATTGGCGAGCAGCACATCCAGCAAGTCACCCTCGATCAAATCGGCGGTAGGCGCCAACGCCTTTTGCAAGAAGTGCAGCGGCGACAGCAATTCAAGCCCTTCGCGATCATCGATACCGGCCAGCAGGGCCACTTCGCGGCGGCGCAAGGCATCATCGGTTAGGCTCACGGCGCCAGCAGACCGGGCGCCAGCGATTTCGAACCGCGTCACCCGGTTGCGCAACTCAGCAGGCAAATCAAATTCAATCGTGACAGCGGTATTCTCCGCGTCGAACGTGCCGTCAGCGCGCGCCAATTCGCGCTCGATACCGGTTGGGTCGAGACCGCGCGCTGCAATCGTGACGGTCGCTTCACTGCCCGCCACGTCACGCAGGGCGGTCACTTCAACCAAGCCGTCTGCAAACACTGCCGGTCGCAGCGCGAAGACCGGGCGCGGCGACTGAAACACCGTGACGGTTCCAGCCTCTTCAAAGGTTTCTAGCGCGGCCTCTCGGCTTTCGCGCGCAAGCCCGTCGGACATCCAGAAGGTATCAAACGTGCCGCTTACGCTGTTGACCCATGTCTCAACCAGTGCCGGGTCTGGGCTCCATGGTGCAGGCTGGATCGTCGGCAGTCGCGTTTTCCACACATCTGCTGCTTGAAACGGAAGGTCGCCCGCGGGCGGATCCGTCAGCAGAGCAACGGCGACTGGACGCCCGAGCCTGCCAGCTTCATCGAGTGCCGCGTCGACCCGCGCGATCCGCTGCGCCCAATCACGGGCGTCTGCCCAGGTCCCGTCCATGACAATTAGCAATGGACCGGTGCCGACCGCTTCCTCACGCGGGTTAAGGATTGGCCCGGCAAAGCCCAAGATGATTGCCGCCACCGCGAGCGTTCTGAGCAGCAACAGCCACCAGGGCGTTTTGTCGGTTTGGCTTTCGTCGTCGAGCAAGCCCAACAGCAACGCGACGCCCGGAAATAAGCGCCGGATTGGCGCCGGCGGCACCGCCCGCAACAACAACCAAAGGATTGGCAACGCCACCAAGCCAAGAAGCAGCCAGGGCGTAGTGAAACCGATAGCGCCGATTGTGAACATCAGGGTTTGCGCTCCAATGCCGTGTAGACCCAAAGCAGCGCTTGCTGAGCGCTATTCCCGGTGTGGTGGCAGGAATATTGCCAGCCCGACAGATAGGCCAATTCTTCCAATCGCTCCTTGCGTTGTTGCAAGCGCTCGATGTAGCGATCCCGCAGATCGGCGGCCTTTAGCGTCTCATGGCGTAGGCTTTTGCCCATGCTCTCAAAAATTGTGCGGCCATCGAACGGAAACGCTTCCTCGTGTGGATCGAGGATCTGCAGCAAAGCGCCGCGGACACCGCGATCAGCGGCCTTGCCCAATTCCCGCTCTAGCGGGGCTAAGTCACCCATAAAGTCAGAAATGAACGCGGCGCGCGCGTGGGGCAGCAGGTTGCGCACCTCCGGCATGCCGTAATCCGTGCGGTCTTTATCCATCGCAAACGACTGAGCAATGCGAAGAAGTTGCAATTCGGAAGATCGGGGCGGCGTGCCAAGCGACGCAAGCGCGACCCGCTCGCCACCGCGGATGAGCAGGATCGAGAGCGCCAGCGCGATCAGCTTGCCTAGCTGACCCTTGGGCAATCGGGCCTGGTCGCCCGTAAAGTCCATCGACTGCGCTTCATCGAGCCACAGAAACACCGATTGCGCCGCCTGCCACTCTTTCTCTTGCACGAAATGCGCGTCTGAGCGGGCGGAACGGCGCCAATCGATCATGCGAGCAGCATCGCCATCGCGCGCCGGGCGGTACTGCCAGAACTCATCGCCCATACCGCCGCGTCGACGCCCGTGAAACCCGAGCAGGACAGTTTGTGCCAGATGTTCCGCTTCGGCCAAAAGGGGTGGCAGCGGACCTGATAGCGCTTCGGCTTCCTGCCGGTATTCTGCTGGCGTGACTGGGTTCACGCCGCCGCCTCAATACGGGTGACGGTTTCCGCCACTGTGTCGATGACGTGGCTTAGGCTCTCGCCGCGCGCCCGGGCAGCGAAGGTCAGCGCCATGCGGTGGTTGAGCACTGGCCGCGCCATGGCAACCACATCTTCCGCCGACGGCGCCAGCCTGCCTTGCAACAGAGCGCGTGCGCGCACGGTAAGCATCAGCGCTTGCGCCGCCCGCGGACCAGGGCCCCAGCCCACAGACTTCGTCACGATATCAGGCGCCTCGGGCTGCCCCGGGCGACAGGCACGCACCAGGTCAAGGATCAGCTCGACGATTGCCTCACCGACGGGCATCCGCCGCACAAGCGTCTGCGCCGCCATCAACTCCGCAGCCGTGAACACCCCGTGCACCTGCGCATCCTCGGTGCCCGTCGTCGCAATCAGGATATCGCGCTCAAAATCGCGCGTCGGATATTCCACGTCGATCTGCAGCAAAAAGCGGTCAAGCTGCGCCTCGGGCAGCGGATAGGTGCCTTCTTGCTCAATCGGGTTTTGGGTGGCGAGCACATGGAACGGTTTGGGCAAGGCGTGGGGTTGTCCGGCGATGGTGACGGCGCGTTCCTGCATGGCTTGCAGCAGGGCCGATTGCGTCCGCGGCGATGCCCGGTTGATCTCATCGGCCATCAGCAACTGGCAAAACACCGGGCCCTTGATGAACTTGAAGGCGCGGCTCCCGTCATTGCCGGTTTCGAGCACCTCCGAGCCGAGAATGTCTGCCGGCATCAGATCAGGGGTGAACTGGATACGCGCTTCATCCAGACCCATCACCGTTCCAAGTGTTTCGATGAGTCGGGTTTTACCGAGACCGGGCAGCCCGATCAGAAGCCCGTGCCCGCCGCAAACCAGGGTCGACAGCACCAGCTCTACGACCTTTTCCTGTCCGATGAACCGCTTGGAGATGCTCGCCCCGGCCTCCTGCATCTTGGCGCCGAGTGCTTCTATCTCGGCAACGAGGTTTACGGGGTCATCCATGACAAACTCCTGCACGTGCTGTATCTCGATCAAGTACTATCTGGAGGTATGGCAAAAACCACAAATGGCAAAAGCGCGTGCGTGACAAATGATCGTGAACCCCGATGCTCAAAGTTTGGCCGATGCGGCGATGGCAGCCTCTTCTGAAGGCAAGCCGCCGGTGCATCTGTGGAATCCGCCCTTTTGCGGCGATATCGATATGCGCATCGCGCGGGACGGGACGTGGTTCTACGAGGGGTCGCCTATTGGCCGAAAGCGCCTGGTGAAGCTGTTCGCGTCGATCCTTAAATACGAAGACGGCAAGTTCTTCCTGGTAACGCCGGTTGAAAAGGTCGGCATCCAGGTCGATGACGCGCCGTTCGTTGCTGTCGATTTCGAGGTGCAGGGCGAAGGCGACGCACAAGCCTTGCGGTTTGAAACCAATGTCGGGGATCACGCCACCGCGAGTTCTGAGCACGCAATCCGTCTGAGCCGCGACGCCACCACCGGTGAACCCGCGCCCTACATCCATATCCGACGGGGTTTGGAAGCGTTAATAGATCGTAAAAGTTTCTATCGTTTGGTGGAGCTGGGCACGTCTCGGAGCGTGGATGGTACCGACTGGTTTGGCGTTTGGTCCAAGGCGACGTTTTTCCCAATGATTTTGGCGGATGAGCTCACGGATCTATGAAATTCTGCGCTAACCTCACCTACCTGTTCAAAGAGCTGCCCTTTCTGGACCGATTTAGGGCGGCGGCGGCAGCAGGGTTTGACGGGGTTGAGGTGCTGTTTCCCTATGATCACCCAGCGCCACTCATACTGCGTCAGCTTACCGCGACCGGACTTCCGCTCGCGCTTATCAATGCGCCCCCGCCAAACTATGCTGGCGGGCCACGTGGCTTCGCGGCCGTTCCAGAAAGCACTGATCGGTTTCGACGCGATTTTGCCCGGGTCTTACGCTATGCGGAACGGCTTCGGCCACAGCACATTCATCTGATGGCGGGTGTTGCCGAGGGCGCCGAGGCCCATAAAACGCTCATCGACAACCTGCGGTGGGCAACAGCCAAGGCGTCTTCCGAGAGCTTTGTCATCGAGCCGATCTTCCCCGCTGACCTTGCCGGGTATTTCTTGAGCGATTTCGACTTGGCCGTCGACATCATCAAAGAGGTCGGCGCACCGAATTTGCGCCTGCAATTCGACACCTATCATGCACAGATGCTGACGGGAGACGCTGTCGCGGCTTGGAAACGGTACGGTCATCGCGTCGGGCATGTGCAGATCGGCGATACGCCAAAGCGCGGTGTGCCCGGCTCCGGCGCGGTTGACTTTGAAGCCTTTTTCAAAGCGCTGCATCGGTCCGGCTATAATGGCTGGGTCAGCGGTGAGTACAACAGCAGCGGACCCACCGAAGAAAGCCTGTCGTGGATGCGCTTTGCCGCATAGTCAGAGAAGACCAAAGCAGAAGTCAGGCTGTCGGTTCAATGCGCGAAAGAGGGGTGGGGTGGGTGCCTCGCACAGAGCCGACAGCCTGTTCTGCTGCTTGCCCTCTTACACTATTCAGACTTTTTCGATAAATCAATCTAAAGTTGCATCTTCGCCGGCTTTTCGCGCTCTGTCTGTTATCGAGACATAGATCCGGTGCGCATGCGATTGCACAGGAGGCCAGAACGGCCTTGAAGAGCGCGCCGATCAGGCTCACTTTCGGAATGGTTTCCGACGCAGGCTCTCCATGCACAACAATCGCCCTGATGCCCTCCCCGACCTTCATGCCGCCGCCGACGATGTCCGCGTGCGCGAAAAGCTCGAAGGCGGCAAACAACTGATCATGCAGACCGAGTTTCGCCCCGCTGGCGATCAGCCCACCGCGATTGCAGAGATCACCGAGGCGGTGACCGCGGGCGAACGGGATCAGGTGCTTCTTGGGGCGACCGGCACCGGTAAAACCTACACGATGGCGAAAGTAATCGAGGAGACGCAGCGGCCCGCGATCATCCTTGCGCCCAACAAAACGCTCGCCGCGCAGCTTTACGGCGAGTTCAAGGGCTTCTTCCCTGACAACGCTGTGGAGTACTTCGTCAGCTACTACGACTATTACCAACCCGAGGCCTACGTGCCGCGGACAGACACCTATATCGAGAAAGAGAGCCAGATTAATGAGCAGATCGACCGCATGCGCCATTCTGCGACGCGGGCCCTGCTTGAGCGCGACGATGTGGTGATCGTTGCGTCGGTCTCGTGTATCTACGGCATCGGCTCGGTCGAGACCTATGGGGCGATGACCCAAGATCTGCACGCCGGCAAGGAATACAACCAACGCCAAGTCATGGCCGATCTGGTGGCATAGCAATACCGCCGCAACGATCAGGCGTTTCAGCGTGGTTCCTTCAGAGTGCGCGGTGACGTGCTCGAGATTTTTCCGGCGCATTTGGAAGACCGGGCATGGCGGTTGTCGTTCTTCGGCGAAGAGCTTGAGGCGATCACCGAGTTTGACCCGCTCACCGGTGAGAAGACCGACACATTCGAGCGCATTCGGGTCTACGCCAACTCCCACTACGTGACGCCGCGGCCGACCCTGAACCAAGCGATGATCAACATCAAAAAAGAGCTGCGCATCCGGCTTGATCAGCTGGTGCAGGAGGGCAAGCTTCTCGAAGCGCAGCGGCTGGAACAACGCACAAATTTCGACCTTGAGATGCTCGAAGCAACGGGCGCGTGCAACGGCATTGAAAACTACTCGCGCTATCTGACCGGGCGCGCCCCCGGCGAGCCGCCGCCCACCTTGTTTGAGTTCATCCCCGATCACGCGCTGGTTTTCTGCGACGAAAGCCATGTGTCAGTGCCGCAGATCGGTGGCATGTATCGCGGCGACTATCGGCGCAAGTTCACCCTGGCCGAGCACGGCTTTCGCCTTCCGTCTTGCATGGACAACCGCCCGCTCAAGTTTGAGGAATGGGACGCGATGCGCCCGCAATCAATCTATGTCTCGGCGACGCCCGGCAGTTGGGAGCTTGAGCAGACAGGTGGCGTATTCACCGAGCAGGTGATCCGACCGACCGGTCTGCTGGACCCCGAAGTGGAGATCCGACCGGTCGAGATGCAGGTGGACGATCTGCTTGATGAGATCCGCAAAGTGGCGGAGGCGGGATATCGGACGCTGGTGACGACGCTGACCAAGCGCATGGCCGAGGACCTGACCGAATACTTGCACGAACAGGGCATCCGCGTGCGCTACATGCATTCCGACATTGATACCATTGAACGGATCGAGATCCTGCGGGATCTGCGGCTCGGAGCCTTTGATGTACTCGTCGGGATTAACCTGCTTCGCGAGGGGCTCGATATCCCAGAATGCGGGCTCGTAGCGATCCTTGATGCGGATAAAGAGGGTTTCTTGCGCTCGGAAACGTCGCTGATCCAAACGATTGGGCGCGCCGCGCGCAACGCCGACGGCCGGGTGATCATGTACGCGGATCGGATCACCGGCTCGATGGAGCGTGCGCTGAACGAGACCAACCGGCGCCGCGAGAAGCAGGTGGCTTATAACGAAGAGCATGACATCACGCCTGAGACGGTCAGGAAGAACGTCGAGGATGTGTTGGCGGGCCTTTACAAAGGCGACACCGATATGTCCCGCGTGACCGCCAAGGTGGACAAGCCTGCCATCGGCGGCAATCTCCAGGCGCATTTGGACAGCCTGCGGGATGAGATGCGCAAAGCCGCGGAGAACTTGGAGTTTGAAGAGGCCGCGCGCCTGCGTGACGAGGTCAAACGCCTTGAAGCTGTAGATCTGGCGGTCGCCGACGACCCTCTGGCGCGTCAATCCGCTGTTGAAGCGGCCTCTGACGCTGCGGTTGCGGCAAAAGGGCGGTCCACTGCCGGGCGCCCGGGCCAACGCGGCGGCAATGTGAAACGGCGCAAGCGTTAGGCTAGGCCCAAGTGTGATGGCTGCGCGTCAAAACTACGCGCGAACAGGCCCTTAGCTTTTGGTCAGCGCGCGGCCCTAAATCGCTTCGATGAGGTCGAAATCCTCCTCAAGATCGGGCTCAGGCGTTACTATCTCGCGCAATTGCACGTAGCAGGATTTTCGCATCGCCCACATGCTCGGATCGTCGAGAATCTCACGCGGGAGCCGATCGCGTCTAAACACACGCTGCGCTTTTTGAGTGACCACGACCTCTCGAGCATTGCTGCGGCAAGGCAAAGCGCCCGAGAGAAACCCGGCACGCAAATGATCCGCCCGCGCGCGCAGCCTAGCGATCTCTTTACGGACATGAGCGAGTTCGTCGGCGGGGTGCATGGTGTCTCCTTAAATGCGAGGAGACTGGCGCAAAGTTGCTAACACAGGATAAACCGCGAGCGATTGCCCGGCGAAGCGGCCTCAATCGAAGATGTCGAAAATCTCCGAGAGCAACGAGTCGCGCTTGCGCCGTTTGCCGTAATAGCGCCTATCGTCATCCTCCCGGTCGCGCCGTTTGCCGTAATAACGCTTGTCGTCATCGTCCCAATCACGCCGTTTGCGGTCGTCGTCCCAGTCCCGCCGCTTGCGGTCATCATCCCTATCCCGGCGGTCCTGCCGAGGGCCATCGCGATAGCCGCGCTCGTCGTCAAACCGGCGCTCCTCACGGCGGTAGGGTTCTTGCCAAACCTGCGGCTCAGGTGCTCGGGCGCCCGGGGGCGGTGGTGGTGGCGCGGGTTCGTCCGGCACGAACGCGCCCGCCGCCTTCTCGATGATCTTGTCCAACTCACCGCGGTCGAGCCAAACGCCCCGGCATTTCGGGCAGTAATCAATCTCAACCCCGTGCCGCTCGGTCATGATCAGCTCGGCTTGGTCGATCGGGCATTTCATCCGCGGTCTCCTTTGCTCAACGCTCAGGATATGGGGCCGCGCCCCGCCCGCGACAACTGCCCGAGCCCTCGCCCACGTCAGTTCAAGGCCGCAAGAACTTGGCTCCGCCCACACGGCGCTCAACCTCAGGCGGGGGCGCAGAGACAGCTTGCGTGTTGGCTAACGTATCGCAGGCCACACCGTCACCATCGGGGTCGTTGCGCGCGTGATAGCCCAGCTCACCAGCCCGTGCAGGCGCAAGACCGACCGTTAAGGCGGTATCGCAGCCGGCCAGGGCCAAGAGGTGCCGCATCGCATCTTCGGGCCCGTGCTCTGAAGTGCGCACAAAGACCGACATGGTAATGGTGATTGTCAGCAACGGAATGGCTGCAAGCTTGACCAGAATACGGATCGGCGACAGGGCTTTTCGGCGCGTTCTATCGGCCCGCGCAATCCGGCGGGCTTTGCGCATGGCAACAGCATCACTCGTCATGGCTCGCGTCTAGAGAGAGATTGTGGCAACGCTTTGGCACCACACGCTTCCGAGAGGTATGCCGACATGACAATTCACATCAGTGCCGCGCCAGGTGAGATCGCAGAAACGGTGCTGCTCCCAGGCGATCCGAAGCGCGCGGAATGGGCAGCGAAGACGTTCCTCGAAGATCCCAAATGCATCAATGAAACGCGCGGAATGCTTGGTTATACAGGGACTTGGCAGGGGCACCGCGTGACGATTCATGGCTCGGGCATGGGCATGCCGTCGCTGTCGATCTACGTCAACGAACTGATCCGCGACTATGGCGCCAAGACGTTGATCCGCATCGGCTCGACCGGCGCGATGCAGGAGCATGTGAAGATCCGTGACCTGGTGATTGCGATGACCGCATCGAGCCTGTCGACCCCGTCGCGCGGCATGTTCAAAGAGCTCAACTTCGCACCCAGTGCTGACTTCAGCCTCTTGCGTTCAGCCGTTGCCGCGGCGGAAAGCGCGGGCCATCCAACCCATGTCGGCGGGATCTACTCATCCGATGTCTTTTACGACGAGCGGCCGGACCTCAATGAGCAAATGACCCGCCACGGGATCTTGGCGGTGGAGATGGAGACGGCTGAGCTTTACACGCTAGCCGCGCGTTATGGATGCCGCGCTTTGGCTATTTTGACTGTCTCCGACCATCTGATCACCGGCGAGGACGTGCCTTCCTCGGAGCGTGAACGCTCATTCAGCGACATGGTCGACGTGGCATTACACGCTGCCTTCGACGCGGCTTAAGTGCCTATACCATGGCTGCGGCTGTAACCGTTAACGGATGGCTCACGCCAATCGCCAAGCGCCTCCTGGGGTGTCTCAAAAACATCGACTTGGAGCGGAAAGCACGCCGCTGCGTCGCTGGAATGGGTCGCAGAGCAATCGCCACCCGGACACGCCGACAGCACGCCCAAGAGCGGTATCTCGGCGAAAAACTCAATGTAATCGCCCGGCCGCACAGGCGATGCCTTCATGAAGTACTGACCTGTGTCATGGGTAAACCCGGTGCACATAAAAACGTTCAACACGTCATGGACCAAACCTTCGACGTCTTTTGCCGACGCGTCGCGCGCTTCGGCCAGTGCTCTGGTGAGGTTGGAATGACAGCAATAATGATACTCTAAAGATGTCAGCAGATGATGGGTGTAAGGATCGCATCTGGTGCCGATCACATCGTGCACGCGCCCGCCAAACGCATCGGCGCCATACCAGGCAAGCGTGTCCTCGATGATCGTCGCCATCGGCCGCAGATACGGCAGCGACGACCACATCCGATCCCCGACGCTGATATGCGTGCCGTGCAGCGCGCGGGTCTTACCAGAATAGAATCGCTCGTCGTGATTGCTGGCTGCGAACAGGTTGAGATCGCCCACCTGGGGCCCATCCACAGAGGAAATGCGAAAAAAGCCGCCCCTCGGCACCTGGAAAGCGCGGGCGTCGCGAGGCGGCACCCGCAGCGTTTCGATCAATGCCGCGTGGCTTCGCGCCCAGCGATAGAGCGCCATAGGCGGCGGCTCTAACAAGGTTTCGGGATAGCAGATCACTGGCGCAACAGCGCGGCGCGCCTCGGCATCAGGTGGTGCAGACGACATCGGCGAAACCCTCGGTCAGATCGTGCCGGATCTGAACCGATCCGGCAGCAATGGTCCAGCCCGCGCAAACCTTGCTTGCTCTTCTCCTCCGGGCCTGCCGGTGACAGCAGGTCGGCAGCAACACAAAGCGGATGCGCGGGCTGTGGCTAATACATCAGCCAGCGTGTGTGCGGTTGCGGCGGCGCCGTACTTTTCCGCGTACGAATGACCGGCGGCAGACCCAAATCGACGCGGAGATAGTCGGGCACATCGATGTCGCCCTTCAGCGGGTTCGACCGAGGCTGCGCGCCCACCAAGGCAGCGAACGCCCGGACAAGCCCGACACGACGGGTCAGCGGCAGGTAAGTAATTGATTGAGTGTGGTGCATGACGCTCTCCATAGGTGTGATGGAAAGCCGCCCTTGATCTCGGGAAACAAAAAAGGCCGCTCTCAAGGGCGGCCTTCGTAATCGATGAAACGAACAGCCGCGCTAGGGGACGTTGGGTCCGAAAGTCTTTCGCGATTGCATGTTCATCGGTTTCTCCAAAAGGTTGGGTGGTGTGGAGATAGTCCGTTTGCCTAGCTCGTGGCAACCCCAAATTTTGGCTGGGCCAAAACACGCCATCGCTGACGCTCACAGTTCGATGCGCGCGCAATTGCCCTCGCCCGCTGGCTTGGCTATCACCGCGCCGAACGCGAAGCAGCCGAAGGACCGGGCGATGGCCAGCTACCAATATGTTTACCACATGGACGGCGTGTCGAAGACATATCCAGGCGGCAAGAAGTGCTTTGAGAACATTCGCTTGTCGTTCTTGCCGGGCGTGAAGATCGGTGTCGTTGGCGTCAACGGCGCGGGTAAATCCACGCTGATGAAGATCATGGCCGGGCTGGACAAGGATTTCACCGGCGAAGCTTGGGCGGCTGAGGGCGCGAAGGTAGGCTACCTGCCGCAAGAGCCGGAACTCGACAATACCTTGGATGTGCGCGGCAACGTGATGCTCGGCGTTGCTGCCAAGAAAGCCAAGCTCGATCGCTTCAACGAGCTGGCGATGAACTATTCCGATGAGACAGCCGATGAGATGGCCGCGCTTCAGGACGAGATCGATGCGCAAAATCTGTGGGACCTCGATGCGCAAGTCGACATCGCGATGGAGGCGCTTCGCTGTCCCCCCGATGATGCAGCGGTCGATACTCTCTCAGGCGGTGAAAAACGCCGGGTCGCCCTATGCCAGCTGCTGCTCGAAGCCCCTGAGATGCTGCTCCTCGACGAGCCGACCAACCACCTCGATGCCGAGACAATCGCCTGGCTACAGCAGCACCTGATCGACTACAAAGGAACGATCCTGATTGTCACCCACGATCGGTACTTCCTCGATGATATCACCGGCTGGATCCTAGAATTGGATCGCGGCCGCGGCATCCCTTACGAAGGCAATTACTCCTCCTGGCTTGAGCAGAAAGCCAAGCGGCTTGCCCAAGAGGCGCGCGAGGACAAAACCCGGCAAAAGACGCTGGAGCGCGAGCTGGAGTGGATCCGGCAGGGGGCCAAAGCGCGCCAGGCCAAGCAAAAGGCGCGGATCAACGCCTATAACGAGCTGGCTGAGCAGTCCGAACGCGACAAGATCACCCGCGCGCAGATTGTCATCCCGAACGGCCCGCGCCTTGGCTCGAAGGTGATCGAGGTGGAGAGCCTCAAGAAAGCGATGGGCGACAAGCTGTTGATCGAGGATCTGACGTTTAGCCTGCCACCGGGCGGCATTGTCGGCGTCATCGGGCCGAACGGCGCTGGCAAATCGACGCTCTTCAAAATGCTCACCGGCCAGGAAGAAACCGACGCGGGCGGTATCGATTACGGCGATACGGTTCAACTGGCCTATGTCGACCAGTCGCGCGATGACCTCAAAGATGGTGAAACCGTTTGGGAGGCGATTTCTGGCGGCGCGGAAGTCATCGAGTTGGGCGACGCGCAGATGAATTCGCGCGCCTATTGCTCGGCATTCAACTTCAAAGGGGGCGATCAGCAAAAGAAGGTGTCATTGCTCTCTGGCGGGGAACGCAATCGCGTGCATATGGCGCGGCTGCTGAAAGAGGGCGGCAACGTGCTGCTGCTCGACGAGCCGACCAACGATTTAGACGTGGAAACGCTGCGCGCCCTGGAAGACGCCTTGGTTGATTTTGCGGGCTGTGCGGTGGTTATCAGCCACGACCGCTTTTTCCTCGACCGGATTTGTACCCATATTCTTGCCTTCGAAGGCGATGCCCATGTCGAGTGGTTCGAGGGAAATTTCGAAGAATACGAAGAAGACAAGAAGCGACGTCTTGGTCCCGATGCGCTGGAACCCAAACGTATCAAGCACAAAAAATTCACCCGCTAGGCGCCGTTCTCAAACGACGATCGCGCAATAAAACCGCCTGGGCGGCTTCAGACGCCTTGGAATTGAACCCTGGGCGTCCGTGAAGCGACACACGCTTGTTCATTTCGATACAATTAAAACCCGGAGATTTTCCAAATGACCAAGTCCCTCCCCCTCACCGCGCTCATCCTGATGATCCCAGCGCTCGCGGCAGCCAAAACCGACTACCGCAGCCTGGTCGCCCGTGCAGAAGCAAACCCACAGCATGCGGCCAGCCTGCATGACGCGTTCTGCTTTGGCGGTTCACCGACGCCGAAATGGGTATGCGATCAACTGAAGGCAGCAGAACGCCCGATCCTCGACCGCGATCCGCCGATGCACACCATGACGCTGAAGTAAGCGACGACGCTTCCCAAGGCCGGGTTTTCCCCGTTCAATAGCGTAAATCCGAGGGAGGCGTTATGATTTCAGGTCTTGATCGCGGTGCGATCCTTGTCACCGGTGCCAGTGGCGGCATCGGTGGCGCAACGGTTCGGCTTCTGGTCGAGCAAGGTGCCCAGGTGATCGCCTCGGGGCGCGATACCGAAAAGCTCGGCGCGCTTGCTGATGAAACCGGCTGCCGCAGCCTTCCATTTGATCTTACGTCGGAAGACTCGGTGCGCGCCGCGCTTGACGGCGTCGATCTCTACGGCGTGGTGAATTGCGGCGGCTTCGGCGGCGAGATCGCAAC
The DNA here is from genome assembly GCA_038750765.1 of Pseudomonadota bacterium. Taxonomy (GTDB): domain Bacteria; phylum Pseudomonadota; class Alphaproteobacteria; order Rhodobacterales; family Rhodobacteraceae; genus Psychromarinibacter. The sequence continues at coordinate 53,964 of JBCDGW010000004.1, forward strand.
ACCGATGGAGACCAACCTCGACGTCTTCGACAAAGTCATCGCGATCAACACGCGCGGCGCCCTGTTGGTGACCAAATATGCCGCGCAGTCGATGATCGGCCTCGGCAAGGGGGGTGCCATCGTCAATGTATCCAGCCAAGCAAGCCTCGCCGCGTTGAAGGGGCATATCAGCTACGGCGCTTCCAAAGGCGCGCTCGATAACATCACCCGGGTCTCTGCGCTTGAACTGGGGCCGCACAACATCCGGGTGAACAGCGTCCACCCCACCGTGGTGATGACGCCCATGTCGGCGTGGTATTGGGGTCGCGAAGAGATTGAAAAACCTTTCTTAGAAGCCATGCCGCTCGGACGCTGGGCCACAGAGGCAGAAATCGCCGCGCCGATTGTATTTCTGTTGTCGGATGCGGCGGCCATGATCTCAGGCGCCGCGCTCCCAATCGATGGTGGCTTCACCGCCGTCTAGAAGGCGCGGCATCAGCCAAAATCTGTGCTGTGGCGACTTGGCCGAGCGCTTTAGGCGAGCCCCAGCCGGATGAGTTCAGTCTTGATGCACCGGTCCATCACCACCGTCAGCCCCGCCTGCTGCGCCAGAGCGGCTGCTTTTGGATCATAGACACCAAGCTGGCCCCACACTGCCTTGGCACCCACGGAAACCGCCTCCTCGGTGACACCAAGAAACGAATCGCGACGGCGGAAAACATCAACGATGTCGATTGCTCGATCCACCTGCGCCAGCGTGTCGACCACTGGAACACCATGCACGGCAGACAAGCTTGGATCGGGGTTGACCGGGATTGCGTCGTAGCCCGCCTGCAACAAGAACCCCAACACGTTATAGCTAGCACGCGCGAGATTGCCGCTGGCACCGACGACAGCGATTGTTCGGGCCGAACGCAAAAGCTCGATAAGCGCGGCATCGCTGATCGCGGCAAACACGGGGTTAGTAGTAGTGCCCGTGTCGGTAATCCCAACTGATGAAATGCTCGCTTAGCAAAGACATAATCTCATCGCAGGCCAGGCCCTTGCGAATGAGCACGGGCACCGGCGTGACATCGCGGTCGCCCTTCTGCAATGGGACAAGCGTGCCCGACGCGTCGACAGCCGACACCATCACCCCTTGCTCATAGCGGGTTTTCTCATCCGCGTTGGGTTGGATCGAGGCGACATAATCGTTGGCTTCGACGATGATATCGACGGAGTTTGCAATGCGCTCGCCAATGCCCTCGACCAGCCCACGGTTGCCCTTGCCGGAGGGGTTTGCAGAGGAGGCGAAGACCAGACGCTTATGCTCATTCCAAAGCGTGCGCGCCACCAATTCCGACGGCACGCCGAACTTCACCACGAAGCATGACGTGCCGCGCTGATCCATCATCAACTCGCGCGATCCGTCGTCGGGAATGTGGCCGAGCCCCTCTTCTTTCCATGGCAGGATGCACCCGAGCAGAATGTCACGATCCCAATGCGCTTGATAAAACGCCTCAAGCTCCGGATTGAGTTCAGCCAACGCGCGTAGCTGGTCCATCGACCCGCAGAGCACCACACCGGGCTTGTTGCGATTACGCTCTTTAGCGTCGAATTTGCGCTCCAACCCCTGCGCATCCGTGGTCATGATAATGTAGCCCACTTTGGTCGGGCTCACGATGCAGCCGCCTGGCGTGAGCAGGGCCGCCATCGATTCCGGCTGCACGTCACCATTCCAACGGATTTGTTTTTCAGAAGTCATGTCCCAGGGTTCCGCGCTAGAGTCGCTACCGCGCAGGGGAGTGGGATATTGCCCTCGGCCTGTCAAGCCAATGGCAGGCTAGACCCAGGGCTGCGCGCCGCTCATCTGAGCTTCGAAGGCGTCAATCTCGTCGACTTTCTCCAGGGTCAGGCCAATATCGTCGAGGCCTTCCAAGAGGCAGTGCTTTTTGAACGGATCGACATCGAATGGGATCACCAGGCCATCTGACGTCGTCACCTGCTGGTTGGCCAAATCGACAGTAATCCGCGCATTGGCGCCGCGCTCGGCATTCTCCATCAGGATGTCCACCTGCTCCTGCGGCAGGGTTATCGGCAAGATCCCGTTCTTAAAGCAATTATGGAAGAAGATGTCGGCGAAGCTGGTGGAGATGACACCGCGGATGCCGAAGTCTTTGATTGCCCAGGGCGCATGCTCACGGCTCGATCCGCAGCCAAAGTTATCGCCGGTCACCAGGATCTGGGTGTCGCGGTATTGCGGTTGGTTGAGGATAAAGTCAGGCACATCCTTGCCGTCAGCGTCGTAGCGCAGTTCCTCGAACAAGTGCACGCCAAGTCCCGTGCGCTTGATCGTTTTGAGAAACTGCTTGGGCAGGATCATGTCGGTGTCGATGTTCACCAACGGCATTGGCGCCGCGATGCCGGTAAACGCTTCAAACTTTTCCATCGCCAGACACTCCCTGAGCCGGGGTTCAAACACTAACATGACCGGGCCGCGCTCGACCAGGGTTGCAAAACCGCCCTGGGCTACGAGGATTCCATCCGCATCGCTTCGGTCTCAATGTTGATATCCACCTGATCCCCGACCAAGCCGTTCTCCACCCCATAGGTCATGCCGAAATCACTGCGGTTGATCGAGGTGTCGATTGATAGCCCCAAGACCAACCGCTTGTGGCCGAAGGGATACTCGGCGGCCTTGTTGAGCGTCACGTTCAGCGTCACCGGTCGGGTTTCTCCTAAGATGGTGAGGTCGCCCGTGACGGTGCCGCCGTTCTCATCAGTTGGTTGACCTGAAGTGGCGACAAACGTGATCTCGGGATGATTGGCGACATCAAGAAAATCAGCGTTCTTGACATGACCGTCGCGAGCCTCGTGGAAGGTATTGACGCTCGCGGCATTGATCGTGACCGAGACATCGGCCAATTCTTGGCTCTCGATATCGTACATGAAGCTGCCACTGACGTCGCCAAAGATGCCGAGCGTCTTGGAAAACCCAATATGATCAATCGTGAAGTAAACCGCCGTATGGCTCTGATCGAGCTCGTAACGGGCCATCTCGGCCTGGGCCGCGGTGGCGAGAAGGGCAGCGGAAATTGCAGCAAGGGTAAGCGTGCGCATGGGGCCTCTCTATGGTTAAGTTCACGTGATACGCAGCAATCCGTCGCTGCGCCCGCCCCTTAGCTTAGATCGCAGCGCAAGCCTTGGTAGAAATTTGACAGATCCGTTATGAGCGAAGCGTCGCGTCTATCTTGCGCCACGTGGAACATCCATCGCGCGCGCGGCACCGACGGGCGGGTCGATCCAGGCCGTATCGTCGACGCAATCGGCGGGCATTTGGCGCCGCTCAACCTCGACATCCTTGCGCTACAAGAGGCCGACGAGGAATGCCGCCCCCATGCGCAACTGGTCGATGTCAGCGCGATCGCCAAGGAGCTTGGCCTCGGCTATTGTCACGACACGCCCGAGTTGCGTTGGGGCCCTGACAGCAGCGGTTTTTTGGGCACGATCCTGTTCGTGCATCCTCGGCTTGACCGCCAGCATGCCGACGTGATCGACCTGCCCGGCCATTGCCATCGCGGCGCGGTGTCTGTGGAAGTATCCGATAGCGACGACCACTCATTTCGGATCATGTCGGCGCATCTGTCACTGGCGCAACCGCTGCGCGTCGTCCAGATGCGGATCATCGGACAATATCTAAGGCGGCGGCCACCGATGCAGACCTTGTTTCTGGGGGACTTAAACGAATGGCGGCCATGGGGCGGACTGATGTTTTCTCAGCGATTGGTCGGTACTGCCTTTAAAGGTCCCGCGCGCGCCACCTTCCCCTCGAAAAGGCCGTTTCTGCCGCTCGACCGGATCATGACAGACCGTCCCAATGCGTTGAGCGAGGTTAGGGCGATGCAAAACAAGGCATTTGTCGCGGCCTCCGATCACCTACCCCTTACCGCCAGCGTCACACTCGTTTGATCGCGGAAATACGCCGTCGCGCGCCCGGGAAGCGCCTATTGCTCTTGCAAACGTGGCGCTATGTCCTTCATGAATAGGACGAAACGCGCTCATCTTCATGCATTACAGCTTATCAAGAAACTCCACGGCCAAGACGCCGCTCGTTGCCTTTGCCGGCCTTGCGGCATCGCTGGGAGGTGTCGTGACAGTGGCCGCCAGCTTGATGCTGAAGACGGTGCTCATCCCGCTCGTTGTCCTTGCAACGATCGTCGCCTGGGCCAGCCGTGGCGTGGCCGTAGATTATCCGCATCGCGCCATCGGCATGTGTAACGTGGTCACGCTAATCCGGGCGGCGATTGTGGCGTTCTTGGCAGGCGCTGCGTTCGACCCCAGCGCGTCGCAATGGTTGTTCTTCTCGCTCGCGGCGCTTGCGCTTGCGCTAGACGGTGTTGACGGATGGCTGGCACGGCGCTCTGGGCTCGCATCGGCGTTCGGCGCGCGCTTTGACATGGAAACGGACGCAGCGCTCGCAGCGGTCCTGGCACTGGCTTTGATGCTGCGGGGCACCGCGGGCGCGGAGATCCTCGTGTTGGGATTTGCGCGATACGCTTTTGTCGCGGCAGGTTTGGGGTTCCCCGCCCTGCAGGCCCCCTTGCCCGAGATGTTCCGGCGCAAGCTGATCTGTGTCTTGCAAATTGGAACGCTGGTGGTGCTGAGCTTTCCGCTCACCCCTGAAGCGGTAGTGACGCCTCTGTCGCTCACCGCCGCCGCCCTTTTGATCTGGTCTTTCGTTATCGATGTTCTGTGGCTTTGCAGGCGCGCATCGTAAAACGCGGGATTTGGCTGGCCTGTGGCGCGGCGGTTGTGTTCTGCGCGCTTGCCCTTCCGAACCATCCTGACGCCGTGCAATGGCGCGCCTTGGGTCGGTGGCCGCTTGAGTTCCCGGTCATCCTGCTGACCATGCTTGTTGTAGGCAGGCTCAAGGGCGTCGCGGCAGCATTAGCTGTCGCTTTAGGTATCATGACGCTGGTCAAATTGGCCGACATCGCGATGTTCATGGCCTACGACCGGTCCTTCAATCCGATCCTGGACATGTTTCTCTTGGATGCGGCCTTCAACCTGTTGAGCGCATCGATTGGGACGGTCACCACCATCGCCGCGGCCTACGCGGCAGTACTTGCAATCGCGATCTGGACTTTGGCCTTGCATCGCAGCTTGCTGGTTTGGGCGAACGTGGGCCTACCAGCCATGGCGCGCGCGGCGGCCGCGGTTTGCGCGCTAGGTCTCGGCGCGTGGGCAGGCGCGGATGCGGCATATCACCTTGATACCTTGGAATTGGAGAAAAGCCCCCCCGGCAACGCGTCCACCGCCCGTCTGAGCGTTGAGAAGCTGCGCAACATCAGAGAAACCGCCGATGACTTGATCCGGTTCAGAGCTCTGGCAGAACAGGATGAATTCGCCGATGCCGCCGGGCTTTTGGATCGGCTGGACGGGCGCGATGTCATCTTAATCTGGATTGAGAGCTATGGCCGCGCGAGCTTTGACAACCCGCTTTACGCCCCGACCCATCTGGCCACGCTCGCTCAGGCTGAACAAGCGCTTGCAAGCGCGGGGCTGGCGATGCGTAGTGGCTGGCTCACCTCGCCTACTGCCGGTGGGCAAAGCTGGTTGGCGCATGGTGCCTTAGCCAGCGGCCTTTGGACATCTGACCAGGGTCGCTATGCGGCAATGCTCGCCAGTGGGCACAAATGGCTGTTCCACTTCGCCCGAGAGGCCGGGTACCGCACTGCTGCGATTATGCCCGCGATCACCCTTGCTTGGCCGGAGGTGACGGCGATGGGGTTTGACGACGTCTTTCCTGCAGCAGATATCCCGTATCAAGGCGACCCGTTTCACTGGGTAACCATGCCTGATCAATTCACTTTAGCGGCCTATCCAAGCCTGCTGCATGGCGGCGAACAGCCCCGCTTTGTCCAAGTGGCGCTGATCTCGTCCCATGCGCCCTGGGTGCCGGTGCCCGACGTTATCGCTTGGGACGCTGTCGGCGACGGCCGGGTATTCAACCCGATGGCGGCCCGCGGACCCACACCGCGCGCGCTTTGGAAAGACCGCGACGATGTCCGCGACGCCTATCGCAAAGCGGTGAACTATGCGCTCACCGTAACCTTTGAACACGTTGCCAGATTGGGGTCAGACGCGCCCCTGGTGATCGTAGCGGGCGACCACCAGCCTGCCAAATTTGTCGCCCAGAGCGAGAACAAGGACGTCGCCCTTCACATGGTTGGACCGCCTGACCTGATCGCGGCGATTGAGGCATGGGGTTGGAGCGACGGGCTCATTCCCGACAGCGAAAGCCCCGCGCGCCGCATGGATTGGTTTCGCAACGCGTTCTTGCGCGCCTTCACCTCACAGGACGCTTTGGCGGGGCGGGCAGAATGAAAGCACTGGCAAAGGCCGCAATCTCGTTGAGCGTGCTGGGCGCGTTGGTCTGGTGGGCGGATGCGCGCGAGATATTCGCACAGCTGCGATCGGCAAAGATCACCTGGTTGTTGGCGGCGCTCGCAGCCCTAACGGCCGCCACCTTCGCGATGGCACGTCGCTGGCAAGTGACCGCCCGCGCATTCGGGATCGAGATCGGCTTCTGGCACGCGCTGGGCGAATACTACATCTCGCAATTGGTAAACGGCGTCTTGCCCGGCGGGGTGCTGGGCGATGTGGGCCGCGCGGTTCGAGTACGCCAGGAAGCAAGTCTCGCCGGCGCCGCGCAGTCGGTCATGGCGGAGCGGCTCATCGGTCAGATCTTCATGTGCCTTGTGTTGGCGTTGGGCCTTACTTGCGCCTTGCTCGTTCCAGGCGGCCTGGCTTGGCCGACGACGCCACTGGTTTTGGGCTTGGCCGTTTTGGTCGCTGCGTCGGGTATCGCAATTGTGCTGTCTCGCAGAGCCCACGCAACCGGGCGCTTCCTGCAGCGGGTTTTGGTGCTAGCGCGGCGGCCCGAGGTCTCCTTCAACGCGTTGGTCAGCGCTATGCTGCTGATTTTTGCGTTCTATGCTGCCTGTCGCGCGATAAACGCCGTGCTCCCGCCAAGCGCGTGGTTCACTCTGATCCCGCTGGTGCTTTGCGCGATGCTGGTGCCGCTCTCTATCGGAGGTTGGGGCTGGCGCGAGGGCGCGGCCGCCGCGTTGTTCCCCCTAGTAGGCGCGGCGTCGAGCACCGGGATCGCAGCAAGCATGGCCTACGGGGCGTTACTGATGGTCGCAGCCCTGCCCGCAGGGTATTTTATCTTGCATTGGCATGGCCTAGCATCTGGTAATCGCTCAGAAAAATTGGATGTGACATGACAGGATCCCCCGACCTATCGCGCCGTGCCTTCATCGGCAGCGCTGCCGCCCTCGGTGCAACCGCGCTTTCCCGCCCTGCCCTTGCTGCCACGGCAGTGAACTTTCAGCTCTCCTGGCTGCACTCTGTGCAATTCGGTGGCAGCTACATTGCCGCGAGCAAAGGATATTGGGCCGAAAACGACCTCGAGGTTTCGCTGCAGCAAGGCGGACCGAACGCGCCGGTCGAGCCGCCCGTCGTCTCTGGCACAGCACTCGTGGGTATCTCCGCCGCTGACTACACTGCTGCGGCAGTTGCCCAAGGTGCACCGTTCAAAATCCTTGCGGTGGCGATGCAGAAAAACCCCTTCGCAATCGCTTCGCTTGCAACCAATCCAGTGAATGAGCCCTCAGACTTGGTGGGCAAACGCATTGGCATGGCGGTGGCGAACACGCCGGTGCTTCAGGCGCTCTGCACCCTCAATAACGTGGATATCAATGAGATTGAGATCGTCCCCACGCAATACGATCCAGCGCCCTTGGTCAGCGGTCAGGTTGACTGCCTCCTGTGCTGGGAAACCGACTTGCCGGTGGCAATGACAGTTCAGGGTGTTGATAACACGACGCTGCTGATGGCCGACCACGGTTATGCGGTCCACTCGCAGACCTATATCGCGACCGATGCCTCGATTGCCGAGCGCCGCGCCGAGCTTGTGGCGCTGCTAAAAGGCGAGGTCATGGGGTGGAACGATTATCTCGACGACACCGACGCCGCCGCCGGTCTGACAGTCGAGATGTTCCCCGATGCCGGGCTCGACCTTGAGACCCAAAAGCTTCAAGCGACGCGCCAAGTGCCGTTGATGTTCTCGGACCTGACCGAGGAGTTCGGCTTCGGCTGGTTCACCCAGGAGACCATTGCCGCGAATATCGAGACCCTTGCGCTCCTCGATAGCGCAGTAACGAGCGATCTTTGGGATCGTTCGATACTGGAAGAGGTGCACGCATAGACCCGCGACGCGGCCGATGAAAGGCCCTGATATTGTGTGCCGAGGTGTTACCAAGCACTTCGGCACCAACGCGGCCGTTGCCCCTCTGACACTGTCGCTCGCCGCTGGAGCGACCACGGCGCTTGTAGGACCGTCGGGCTGCGGCAAATCCACGATATTGCGCATGATCGCCGGGCTAGAAACACCGAGCGACGGCGACATTTGCTTAGGTTCTGAAACCCCGTCGGAGATGGCCCGGCGCGGCGCCTTGGCGATGGCTTTTCAAGATCCGGCCTTGCTTCCTTGGCGCACAGTGCGCGCGAATGTGGCGCTCGGCGCGGAGCTTGCCCGCAAGAAAACCGATCAGGTCGACGCGTTGATCGATCTGGTTGGGCTATCAGGCTTTGCCGATTTCAGACCGGCAGAGCTATCGGGCGGTATGCGACAGCGCGCGGCAATTGCGCGAAGCCTGGTCTCCGAACCGGAAATCTTGCTGCTCGACGAACCCTTCGGCGCGGTCGACGCGATGACGCGCAACCGTCTCAATACCGAGCTCCCGCCGCTTTGGCGCGAACGCGGCACTACCGCTGTTCTGGTCACCCACTCCGTCGCGGAAGCGGTGCTCCTTTCTGATCGGGTGATCGTGTTGTCGCCGCGCCCGGCCCGCGTGGTGGCAGATATCCCCGTGCAGCTCGACAATCCGCGCCACCACCGCGACACCGATACCGCGCCCTTTTTGGAGGTGCGTGGCGCCGTCATCACGGCCCTTGAGAACGCCGCATGACCGCGCGTTGGAGCGGTCTGATCTGGATTGGATGTGCCCTCGCGCTTTGGGAGCTTTTGGACCGATCCAATCCCGAGAGCATCCTGATTGCCGGGCCGACGGCTATTGCGGGTTACCTCATTGATAACGCAGTGCTTATGACGCGCGCGATCCTTGCAACTGGCGGCAGCGCTGCCTGGGGCTTTTTGTGGGGCAACATCGCCGCTATCACGCTAGCAATCGCCACCATCTTGATGCCGCGCGCAGAGCGTAGCCTTGCCGCCTTGGCGCTGCTGGTTTTCTGTCTCCCGCTCGTGGCCACTGGGCCGATCCTTCGCGTGCTTTACGGGCCAGGCGCAGGGCCACAGATCACCCTCGCCGCGCTCGCAGTTTACTACACCACCTACTTGGCGCTGCTGGTGGGCTTACGCGCTGTGCCGCAAAGCTGGTCAGACTTAATCCGCATCTACGGGCGCGGCCGTTGGACCATGCTGGCTCAGGTGCGGGCGCGCGCCAGTTTGCCCTACCTGTTTGTGGGCCTGCAAATCGCAGCGCCAGCGGCATTTCTGGGCGCGATGATCGGCGAGTTCACAGGGGCGGATCGGGGCATGGGCGTGTTGACGCTGCGCGCAATGCGGGGCCTGGAGAGCGAGGCGACCTGGGCACTGGCCAGCGTCGCGGCGGGCCTGTCGATTGTCGCGTTTTGGGCGTTCGGCAAGCTAGGACAGGCGCTGGTCGGCTATGCACCCGTCGTTCTTCTTTCACCGCCGCGCAGCACCACAGGCGCACGACCGCGGTGGATGCCTTTCGCTGAAGGGCTCGGCATCGCGCTCATTGTCCTTTGCGCGTGGTACGGCGTCATGGAAGCGTTCGAATTGAACCGCTTTTTCGCTAAACGGCCCGGTGATGTGGCGATGTATCTAGCGGATATGAGCAATCTACAAACGCTCCTAGCTGCGTTGATGGAGACCTTGGTGCTGGCCATTCCGGGGTATCTCGCGGGCCTTTTGCTGGGGGCAGTGCTCGCAGCGGCCTTGGTGATGGCGCCCACGCTCGCGCAGGGGATCCTGCCTTTTGCGGTCGCGCTCCGGGCGGTACCGATCATCACCACCGCGCCGCTGCTCGTTTTAGCACTCGGGCGCGGTGTCACCGGCACAGTCACCATCGTCGCGGTAATGATCTTCTTTCCCACATTGGTGGCCTGCCTGGAGGGTTTGAGGCAGACGCCGGCGGCGTTGTTGGAACTGTTTCGAAGCTACGGCGCGGGGCGCTGGCGGTTACTGCTGACCGCGCAAATCCCTGCGATGCTGCCCGCTTTCTTTGCCTCCGCCCGGATGGCTGTTCCCGCCGCGTTGCTTGCGGCGACAACGGCTGAGTGGCTTGCGACAGGGCGCGGGATCGGGGTTTTGATGGCGCTGACCTCCAGCACATCAGACTACAACATGCTGTGGTCTTGCGTGGTGGTTTTGTCGCTCGTCGCGGCCGCGCTTTACCGGGCTGTTGCGCGATGCGAGCGCGCTGTGTTGCGCGTCTATGCCGCGGAGCAAACCGCCTGATGCGCGCGGTTTTCGCGATACCGGGCGACAAAGACCAGCGCACCGGCGGCTTCATTTACGAGGCGACTGTGCTGCGCGTCCTCAATGAGATTGGATGCCCGACCGAGCACATGGTTTTGCCCGAGCGGTTTCCCGATCCGTCGTCAGACGACATGGCCGAAGCCTTGGCCTTATTGCAGGCGGTCCCGCGCAATGTTCCGATCATTCTCGATGGCCTGGTGTTCGGCGCCATTGACCCAGACGGTTTGGCTGACATGCGCGCGCCGGTGATTGCGATGATCCATCACCCGCTTGGCCTAGAGACAGGGTTGTCGCCCGAACGCGCCCGTTATCTGAAGGAAAACGAACGCCGCGCGCTGGCCCATGCGGCCCATGTCATTGTCCCCAGTCCCCATACCGCTGCCATTCTGGAGCGCGACTACGGGGCTGACCCAAAGCGGATAACGATTGCCCTCCCCGGCTTTGAGCGACCCGATTTGACCGCGGCGCCGCAGCGGGTCGATCCGCCGCTTATCCTGTCCGTCGGGTTGCTGGCACCACGCAAAGGGCATGACGTGCTGGTTGAGGCGTTAGGGGCGATACAAGATCTGCCATGGCAGGCCCAAATCGTCGGTAAAACCCATGATCCGGCAACCGCTGACGCGTTGCTTGCCCAATCAGAGAGGTTAGGCCTGCAGGATCGCGTGACGTCCACCGGTGAGTTGGCCGCGCAGGCGTTGACCGAGCGTTTTGCGCAAGCATCCGTCTTCGCGCTGGCAACGCGCTACGAAGGCTACGGCATGGTTTTGAGCGAAGCGATGCTCTTCGGCCTTCCTGTTGTTTCTTGCAAGGTGGGCGCCGTGCCGGACACCGTGGGTGACGCGGGCCTGTTAGTCGCGCCCGATGAGCCAATGGCGTTCGCCGAGGCGTTGCGACGCGTGTTGAGCGATCCGGACACGGCGAGCGATCTACGGCACGCCTCAGCTACGAGGGCCGCCGGCCTGCCCACATGGGAGCAGACGGCGGCCCATTTCGTTGACGTGATCGAGGACCTTAAGCACGGGTAGGCGCAACAGGGTTGCGCAAAGCGGTTAGGCCCGCGCTGCCATCGGCCTGCGGCGCGGTACAATGCGCGCCGCCAGCAAAATCGTGATCAGCGCGAGGTAAATCAGCGGCTCGAGCTGAAACCCTTTTACCAGCAGGATAAAGTGCAGCCCGCCAAGCAAGCAGGCCGCGTACACCAGTTTGTGCAAGCTGCGCCAACGGGCACCCAGCTTGCGCACCGACCAGTTGTTGGATGTAACCGCCAGCGGCACGAGCAGCACGAACGACGCCATCCCCACCGTGATATACGGGCGCTTGATGATATCGGCGACGATCTGAGACCAAAGCCCGCTCATATCGAGCGCGAGCCAAACCATGAGGTGAGCAAACACATAGAAGAAGGCGATCACGCCGATGGCACGCCGCATCGGCATCAAGTTGATGCGCGCATGGTTGCGCAGAGGTGTTACCGCGAGCCCGAGGATCAACAATTGCAAGGCCAGCTCACCAGTAAGATGCGTGAGCGCTTTGATCGGATCAGCACCAAGGCCGCCGGTCAAACCCAGATAAAACCACCAGGCAAACGGAAGCGGCGCCACGGCGTAGACAGCCCATGCCGGCACTTTACGAACCCAGCGATTGAATTGGTCCACATACATCAAAAGAACTCGCGCAGATCCATGCCGTCGTAGAGGCTGGCGACCTCGTCCTCATAGCCGTTGAACATCAGCGTCGGCTGCCGCCGAGCAAACAAGCCCCCGCCCACCTTACGCTCGGTGGCTTGGCTCCAGCGTGGATGGTCCACTTCCGGGTTAACGTTTGAGTAAAAGCCGTATTCGCGCGGGTGCATCATGTTCCAGGTCGCCGGAGGCTCGCTGTCCACCAGGCTGATCCGAACCACTGATTTGATTGACTTGAACCCGTATTTCCACGGCACAACCAACCGAATTGGGGCCCCGTTTTGCTTCGGCATCGCGTCGTCGTAGAGACCCGTCGCCAAAATCGTCAGCGGATGCATCGCTTCGTCGAGACGCAGACCTTCGCGATAGGGCCATTCCAGGATCGGGCGCGTTTGCCCCCACATTTCCTCGGGGCGGTAGAGCGTTTCGAAGGCCACGTATTTGGCGCCGTCCTGCACGCCGACGCGGTTGAGGAGATCAGCCAACTCGAACCCGACCCACGGGATCACCATCGACCACGCTTCGACACAGCGGAACCGATAGATCCGCTCTTCCAGCGTGACCCCTTCGAGCAGGTCCTCCAAGCTGTACTCGCCCGGCGCATCGACGAGGCCATCGATGGTGACGCTCCAGGGTTCGGTCGTCAGCGCATCGGCATAGCGCACCGGATCATCCTTGCCGGTGCCGAACTCGTAGAAGTTGTTGTAATTGGTGATGTCCTCGAACGAATTCGGCTCTTCATCAGTTGAAAACGCACTGGGCACAGCACCAAGATTGGCGAGCGCCGGTGACGCAATCGACCCAGCAGCAAGCGCGCCTGCACCGGCCATCAGCTGACGGCGGTTCAAAAACGCGGCTTTGGGCGTCACATCGGCCCAGGTAAGATCGTTTTTCCAACGGCCTGCCATCGGGTGTGCTCCTTACGATTGCGATCACGACTGCCTGTTAGATACGGCGCAATTGTGAAAACACAAAACCTAACGCCCTCAAATTCTCGCGGGAGATGTTTCAAAAACGCCGAGCGCCGTTGGCTTCGAGACCGACATCGCAAACTTGAACACAGAAACCTCACGCTTGGTAAAACGAACGTGAATTGCCCGCTTCCGACAGCGCGGCTTAGCGCTAAGGCGCTTTCTGTCAAAAGGTAAGTCGGCCGGTTTTGTCCGAAACTTTTCGAAGGCGTCTGCGTAATTCACCCCGATGCACGAGGCATCACTGACTTTGTTCCAAATGGAGACAGACGAATGCTACGTAGAACTTTGCTTTCCCTCACCGCGGCAGCCGCGATTGCAACCCCAACCTTTGCCGGCTCGGCCAAGGACATTGTGGACACCGCCGTCGAGGCAGGCTCGTTCGAGACCCTCGTTGCCGCTGTTCAGGCAGCCGGTTTGGTCGAAACGCTGAAGGGCGAAGGTCCGTTCACCGTTTTCGCCCCCACCGATGAAGCGTTTGCCGCTTTGCCTGAGGGTACGGTTGAATCCCTTCTCCTGCCGGAGAACAAGGACCAGCTGACCGCGATCCTGACCTACCACGTCGTGCCCGGCAAAGTGATGTCGACCGATCTGTCGGACGGCATGACCGCCGCGACCGTTGAAGGCAGCGATGTGACGATCATGACCGAAGGCGGTGTGACCGTGAACGGCGCGAATGTGACCGCGGCCGACATCGAGACGTCCAATGGCGTGATTCACGTCATCGACGCCGTCATCCTGCCGACGTCGTAATCGATTCTGCCGGGCGCGTATTTTTGCGCGCCCGGCCCAATGATTCCCTGTTTTTCAGACATTTATCGGCACTAATTTGCCAATCTAAGCATTTAGAGAAGTGCTTTTCCGCACAATGTCATGCCTGTCCGCGCTACCCGCGAGCTTTCGCGCGCCTGGCGTGGGTGGATACGCGAGATGGCGCGCAAATCTGATCAGGGTGCAATCCGGACTCACGCAACGCTGCCGCTTATGGTCCGCTACTGCGAGTATGTCAGGGTCACTCATCGCAAAAGGAACTTCTCGGGGGCTAGGCGCGCACCATAGTGCGCCACCGGCCCCATCGCGTGAACGCGCGCCCAATTCTACTTAGGACGGCATCGTCCGCACCATGTTGCGCAAGGCAAACCTCCACCCAGTTTGCCTGCCCCGAGCGCACCTAGAAAATGGTTCGGTCGATCCGGCGTGTCGGCTGGTTTCCTCTTCTCCGCCGTTTGCGGGCCACTATCCCCGAGGCGAACCACACCGCAAACGATGGGTTCGTGCACAGGAGACCACAAAGCCGCACAGACCCCGCCGGTACCCCCCGGCGGGGTCACTTTTTTGGGTTCAGGAAATTATCCCTGCGGGATGACCAAGGCGGCCATCGCGTCAGTGCAAGACAGCATCCTGCGGTGGCTGTCGCGTCGATGCTGCCACGCGGTCTCCGACGATGAGGCCGTCGCTGCCGACGCTCACATTTATCCTATCACCGTCTTTGACATCGCCAGCGAGGATCATCTCTGCCAGTTGGTCTTGCAACGAACGCTGGATAACGCGCTTGAGCGGCCTTGCGCCATAGACAGGATCATATCCCTCATCAGCGAGCCAAGTGCGCGCATCGTCATCCAACTCAAGCACGATCTTGCGCTGTGCCAACCGCTTCTCTAGCCCCGCCATCTGGATGGTTACGATGCCGTCCATATCCGCCCGCGTCAGCCGGTCGAAGATGATCATGTCATCGAGCCGGTTGAGGAATTCTGGCCGGAAATGGGCCCTCACCGCATCCATAACGTCACGCCGGGCCTGGCCTGCATCGGCTCCGTCCGGCAATTGCGACAAGGCCTGCGCCCCCAAGTTGGACGTCAGCACGATCAGCGTTTGCTTAAAGTCGACATGGTGGCCCTGACCATCGGTCAGCACGCCGTCATCGAGCACCTGCAGCAACACGTTGAACACTTCAGGGTGGGCTTTTTCCACCTCGTCAAAGAGCACGACCTGGTAGGGCCTGCGCCGCACCGCCTCAGTCAGAACACCGCCCTCATCGTAGCCGACATAGCCCGGCGGCGCGCCGATCAGTCGGCTGACCGAGTGCTTTTCCATGAACTCCGACATGTCGATGCGCACCATCGCACGGTCATCATCAAACAGGTACTCGGCTAACGCTTTGGTAAGTTCGGTCTTGCCGACACCGGTGGGACCGAGGAACAAGAAAGAACCGAGCGGCCGGTTTTCGTCTTGCAGGCCCGCGCGCGCACGACGCACAGCATTGGATACCGCTGTCACAGCCGCCTTCTGGCCGATCACCCGTTTGCCGAGCTCCGCTTCCATCTGCAGAAGCTTCTCCCGCTCGCCCTCAAGCATCTTGGAGGTGGGAATACCAGTCCAACGCTCAACCACTTGCGCGATTTGCTCAGGGCGCACGGCCTCCTCTACCATCACCTCATCGCCGTTCTCGGCCTCGGCCAATTGCTTTTCGATCTGTGGAATCACGCCATAGCTCAACTCGCCCGCGCGCTGCAGATCCCCTAGCCGCTTAGCTGTCTCCAACTCATTGCGGGCACGATCAAGCTGCTCTTTCAGGTCACGCGAGATATCCAGCTTGTCCCGCTCTGACTGCCATTTGGCGGTGAGTTGTGCGGATTGCTCCTGTTGCTCCGCCAGGTCCTTTTCCAACCGATCAAGGCGATCCTTGGATGCCGCGTCGTCCTCTTTGCGCAGCGCTTCCGCTTCGATTTGCTTTTGTAAGATCTCACGGTCGAGCGCGTCGAGTTCTTCGGGCTTGGAATCAACCTCCATACGCAACCGGCTCGCCGCCTCATCGACCAAGTCGATGGCTTTGTCGGGAAGAAACCGATCCGTGATGTAGCGGTTCGAAAGTGTCGCCGCCGATACCAGCGCGCTGTCCGAGATACGCACCCCGTGGTGCAACTCATACTTCTCTTTGATGCCGCGTAGGATTGACACGGTATCCTCGACGCTGGGCTCATCCACCAGAAGCGGCTGGAACCGCCGGGCGAGCGCGGCGTCTTTCTCCACGTATTTGCGGTACTCATCGAGCGTGGTTGCACCAACACAATGCAACTCGCCGCGCGCCAGGGCGGGCTTGATCAGATTGGCCGCGTCAAGCGCGCCATCGGTTTTACCGGCGCCGACAAGCGTGTGCATCTCATCAATGAAAAGCACGATCTCACCGGCCGCCGCCTCGATCTCTTTCAAAACCGACTTCAACCGCTCTTCGAACTCACCGCGATATTTCGCCCCCGCGATCAAAGCGCCCATGTCGAGCGCCATCAGCTTTTTGTTGCGCAGGCTTTCGGGCACGTCACCATTGACGATGCGGATCGCGAGCCCCTCTGCGATCGCGGTTTTACCGACGCCAGGGTCACCGATCAGAACGGGGTTGTTTTTCGTGCGGCGGCTGAGAACCTGCATCGCGCGGCGGATCTCTTCATCGCGACCGATGATCGGGTCGATCTTGCCGTCACGCGCAGCCTCGGTCAGATCGCGGGCATATTTGTTGAGGGCATCATAGCCATCTTCGGCGCTGGCGCTGTCGGCCGTCCGGCCTTTACGCACGTCGTTGATGGCCGAGTTGAGCGCTTGGGCGGTCACAGCCCCCGCCTCCAAGGCCTCTTTCGCTTTCGAACGCACAATCGCAAGTGCGGTGAGCAGTCGCTCGGCCGGAACGAAGCTATCGCCGGCTTTCGTGGCAAGCTTTTCAGCCTCCGACAGCACTTTAGCCGTCTGCCGGTCAATGTAGACCTGCCCGGCATCGCCAGACACTTTGGGCAGCTTTTCCATCGCGATATCGACGGCCTCGCGCACCCTGTCAGGCGCTCCGCCAGACCGCTGGATCAGCGTTGACGCAAGGCCCTGATCATCGTCCATCAATGCTTTTAGCACATGCTCGGGCACAACCGCCTGGTGCCCGTCGCGCATCGCAATCGTCTGCGCCGCCTGCAGAAATCCGCGCGACCGCTCGGTGAACTTCTCTAAGTTCATCGTCTTCTCCTTTATCCAAGCACCTGTGGCGCGCCGCCCAAACTGGCACAGCAGCACCGTGGCCTCCTCTCTGATGTGGCGAGCGGGCAACAGCTATTCAAGCGGCGAGATGCACGATTTCTGCATCAGCGCTCAGATCGGGCACGGGTTTATCCGTCGCGATGGGCTTGACGCGCTACGCTCCCGGGCCGACACACAGGCGGCTTTCGCAATTGGAGCGCCCGCCATGGCAAGCCCCTCAGACCGTCTTATCGTCGCCCTCGATTTTCCGAGCGCGCTTGAAGGGCTGGGGCTTGCACAACGGCTTGGCGAAACGGTTTCGTTTTACAAGATTGGTCTTGGCAGCCTTACCGGCGGCGGCCTCGCGCTTGCGAACGAGCTCAAGCAAGACCACGACAAGCGCATCTTCTTGGACATGAAACTATTTGATATCGCCGCTACGGTGGAGGCGGCGGTGCGTGGATTGGCCCAGTTTGATCTCGACTACCTCACCGTGCAGGGCGATCCGGCGGTGGTTGCGGCGGCCAAAGTGGGGGCGGGCGCGTCGGACATGAAAATCCTCGCGGTCACCGTGCTCACCTCCTATGACCGCGGCGACCTGGATGCCGCCCAGTACCGCGAAGGCGCGGTGGCGGATATCGTCTTGGCGCGGGCAGACGCGGCTTTCGAGGCGGGTGCGGACGGGGTTATCGCCTCCCCCCATGAAGTGGCCGCGATCCGAGCCCTGCCAAATGCCCGCGACCGCCTGATTGTGACGCCTGGCGTGCGCCCAAGGGGTAGCGCTGCGGGAGACCAAAAGCGTATCGCCACGCCGGAAAATGCGATTGGAGACGGGGCAGACCACATTGTTGTCGGTCGCCCGATCCGCGACGCCCCTGACCCCAGACGCGCGGCCCAGGCGATTTTGGATCAGATCCGCTAAGCCGCTTGCCCTGACCCCTTGTCGGGATTACCTCCCGCCCATGGTTCAACCAATCCCCGACATCACTGAACACCTTCTTGTTGCCGCTAGGCGCGCGGGCGCCGATGCCGCCGATGCGATTGCGATGGCTGGCACTAAGCTTACCATCGACGTGCGCGAAGGCGCCTTGGAAGAGGCCGGGCGCGCGGAAGATCTCGATATCGGTCTGCGCGTCTTTATCGGTAAGCGGCAGGCGACGGTTTCGGCATCCGACAACAAGCCTGCCACGATTGAAACCCTCGCCAACCGTGCCGTCGCAATGGCGCGCGAAGCTCCAGAGGATGCTTTCGCGGGCCTCGCCGATGCGTCGGCGTTGGCACAATCATGGGACCTGGCAGCGCTGGATTTGGTCGACCCTGGTGACGAGCCTGCGCCCGCTGCGCTGGAGGCCCGCGCGCGTTTGGCTGAAGAGGCCGCCCGCGCGCAAAAAGGGATCAGCAAAAGCGATGGCGCCAGTGCGTGGTATGTCGCCTCGCAAACCCATCTCGCCGCGACCAATGGCTTTTCGGGCGGTTCTCAGCGCACCGCGCATGGCGTGTCGGTTACGGCGATTACCGGCAGCGGCACCGATATGGAGCGTGACGGCGCTTTCGAGGCGCGCGTGTTCCAATCCGATCTACCGAGCCCCGAAGAGGTGGGAAGCCTTGCAGGACACCGGGCAGCGGCCCGAGCAGGCGCGCGCAAACCTCCCACAGGGGCGTATCCGGTCCTTTATGACGAGCGCATTTCGGGTGGGTTGATCGGGCACCTCTTGGGCGCGGCAAACGGCGCGTCGGTGGCGCGGGGGGCGTCTTGGCTTCGGGACGCTATGGGAGAGCTGGTGCTGCCCGAAGCGCTATCGATCATCGAAGAGCCCCACCGACCGCGCATCGCCGGCAGCCGTGCTTTCGACGCAGAAGGTCTGCCAACGACGCAACGCGCTTTGGTAAAGGACGGCAGGCTGGAGGGATGGATCCTAGATCTGGCGACAGCGCGTAAGCTAGGCGCTGATAGCACGGGGAATGCCGCGCGGGGCGTATCGGGCCCGCCGATGCCTCGGCCACATAACATAACGCTGACGCCCGGTGCCGCTTCGTTTGACGACTTGCTGGCCGATATGGGCACAGGCCTGCTTGTGACGTCGATGCTAGGCGCCTCGATCAACGCCACCACAGGCGATTACTCGCGCGGCGCGAGCGGCTTTTGGGTGGAGAACGGCGAAATCACCTACCCGGTCAATGAATGCACCATCGCTGGAAATCTCCGCGATATGCTGCGCCGCGTTGTGCCAGCCAATGACGCCAAAGCTCATAAGAGCCAACAAGTGCCGTCCCTGCTCGTTGAAGGGTTAACGCTTGCTGGTGCGTGAGCAAGGAGACCTGGCTCTCCTCAAAGAAGCGGCAAAAAAGGCGGGCGAGATTGCCCTTCGCTACTGGCGGCAGGACCCAGACGTTACCATCAAGGCCGATGGCGGCCCGGTAAGTGAGGCTGATCTCGCCGTTGACGCGTATCTGCGCGAGACCTTGTGCGCATCGCGCCCTGACTATGGCTGGCTGAGCGAAGAAACCGAGGACAATGACGCGCGACTGTGTTGTAGCCAGGTTTTCATCGTCGATCCGATCGATGGCACCCGGGCCTATATCGACGGGCAACAAACTTGGGCTGTTTCGCTCGCCGTGGTGACCGGCGGCGTCCCGACAAGCGCGGTGGTTTATTTGCCCGCGCGCGACAAGCTTTACGCCGCCGAGATTGGCGGTGGCGCCACGCTCAACGACTTCACGATATCGGCGGCGTCCAGCAATTCTATCGACAGTGCTACGGTCTTGGCGTCGCAACAGACGCTCAATCCAAAGCACTGGCTCGGCCCCCCGCCTTCGTTCACGCGCAAGATGCGCCCATCGCTCGCCTACCGACTTTGCCTCGTCGCGGAGGGCCGGTTTGACGCGATGCTCACGTTCCGAAAGACCTGGGAATGGGACATCGCGGGCGGCGTCCTCATCGCCGCGGAGGCCGGTGCACGCGTGACAGACCGTCACGGCGCGCCGCTGCAGTTTAACGAGAGGACAGCGCAGAGCGACGGGGCCATCGTGGCATCACCTGAAGTCCATACGCAGGTGATACACCGTTTGCAGCGAAGCGTATTGCCCTAGTTGCGCCTAGACGGCGCGTTGTGCATCAAGAGTGCAGCCTTATGCAAAGCCCTCACCGAACGCTCTCTCATGGCTGATATCGACAGCGCCAAAACCTACCTGATCGCCCCGAGCAGCGCGGCGCGGGGCAAGCTTTTGCCTGATGACACGTTCGACGCGGAATTGGCGTCACGCGAGCGGCAGGGCGCGGGTGCGGCGCAACGCCCAGAAGGCCCGCTCATCTGGATGCATAGCGGCGATGATCCAGACGCGTTCGCAGCCAGAGGATTGGCCCGGCGCATTCAGCAAGAACGCAGTGACGTGGCGGTGCTGCTAACAACTGATGCCGACCGACGCCGGCGCGATGATACGCCTCCGATCTATGCGCAATTGGCTCCTAACGACAGTGACGCGGCGCTCGGGCGGTTTTTCGGCTATTGGCGGCCTTCTCTATCGGTTTGGACTGAACCCGCCATGCGGCCTGCCCTCGTCAGCGCAGCAATCAAGCGGTCGGTTCCTTTGATGATGTTCGACGCCAATACCGCGGATATCGGCGCACCCGATTGGCGGCCTTGGCGACGCGGCCAAAGCGGGCTGCTGGAACCCTTCGCCGCGATTGTCACCGGGGATCCGATCCGCGCTGAGTCGCTTCGCCGGATCGGCGCCCAACCCGGCCAGGTGGCGGTGATGGGCTATCTTCAAGAAGGGACAGGGGCGCCTAGCTGCAACAGCGAAGAGCGCGATGCGACAGCAGCGGACTTATCGGGCCGCCCAACTTGGTTGGCAGCGCGCGTGGGTGAGGCAGAGGTCGATCAAATTTTGCGAGCCCAAGAAGCGATCCTCGAGCGCGCGCACCGCATGCTCCTGATCCTTGTGCCCGACCGCGAGGCAGACGGCCCGCGCGTAAAGGCCCGCGCGGAAGAGATGGGCATGCTCGTCGGATTACGCTCAGAAGGCGATGATCCAGATCAGGACATTCAGGTCTATGTCGCCGACCTCGAGGGAGAGCTTGGGCTATGGTACCGCATCGCCTCGGTGTCGTTCTTGGGTCAATCGCTCAGCGCAGGCGGCGGCATGGATCCATATCCCGCAGCAGCGCTTGGCTCGGCCATCTTGCATGGCCCGCAGGTCTCCAGCTATCGCGGGGCGTTTGACCGGCTTGCGGCAGGCGGCGCGTCGCGATTGGTCCACTCCGTGCAGGACATCACCCGAGAACTTGACGCCCTACTGGCGCCTGACATTGCCGCTATGCGGGCCCATGCTGCCTGGCGTATCGCCTCCGCAGGCGCGGAGGTCACCGACCATGCTATCGATTTGATCCTAACCGAGTTAGACCGCCAAGAGGCGCGTTAGCATGCAGCCGCCGCGGTTTTGGTCAGCATCCCCTGAGCGGCCCGGCTGGCAGGTCCGAATGCTGGCGCCTTTCGCGAAAGCATACGCAATCGCCACCGCGAGGCGCGTCGCCCAACCGGGCTATCGGGCAAGCGTGCCGGTGATTTGCATTGGCAATCTCAACGTCGGCGGCACCGGAAAAACGCCGACGGTCATCGCGCTGGCGCAGATCTTGACCGACAAAGGCCTAACGGTGCACGTGGTTTCCCGCGGCTATGGTGGCCGTCTCTTGGGGCCTGTCGCTGTCGATCCGCGGCGCCATAAGGCCCGCGATGTGGGGGATGAGCCGCTCCTCATTGCGGCATTCGCGCCGGTTTGGGTGGCTAAGGACCGCGCCGCTGGAGCGCGGGAGGCGCAAGCGGCTGGGGCGGACATTATCCTGCTCGATGATGGCTTTCAGAACCCAGCACTTCATAAGGATCTGTCTATCGTGGTCGTGGATGCGGAGGCGGGCTTTGGGAACGGGCGTGTCATACCGGCCGGTCCGCTGCGAGAGCCCGTGGAAACCGGCCTTGGCCGGGCAGATGCGCTGTTGAGTATCGGCGCGCCAGAAGCGCAGGCGGGTTTTGACGCGCTTTGGCCGATTGCGTCGCTGCCGCGTCTCACCGCTCACCTGGCGCCGTTGCAGACCGGCATGGACTGGGCCGGACAAGATGTGCTCGCCTTCGCCGGAATTGGCCGCCCGGAGAAGTTCTTTGCCACCTTAGAGAGCCTTGGCGCACATCTCATCCGAGCCGAGGCGCTGACCGATCATCAACCCCTGACCGAAGGCATGATGCGACGCTTGGAGAGTGAGGCCCTGATCACCGGCGCGCAAATGGTCACGACTGAGAAGGACGCCGTACGCCTGCCCCCATCCTTTCGGCAAAAGGTGGTGACCCTGCCGGTGCGCCTGATGTTTGATGATGAAAACGCCGTGACCGCGTTGCTCGCGCCTCTGACCGGCTAAGCTCACACTGCAAAGGGCTGCCCCCAGGCAGCCCTTTGTCCTAAAACGCGGAACACTGGCACGCTTTAGAGCGCATACTCACCGCAATTACTCGCACTGAGCGCTCTAAACTCTTTGTTCCCGCGCAATCTACC
This sequence comes from Pseudomonadota bacterium, assembly GCA_038750765.1. Lineage (GTDB taxonomy): Bacteria > Pseudomonadota > Alphaproteobacteria > Rhodobacterales > Rhodobacteraceae > Psychromarinibacter. Next base: position 76,706 of record JBCDGW010000004.1, read on the forward strand.
CCGGTGCCTGGACCGATGCTGGTCCCCGGATTGCGCCTAACCGTTGACGCTGTCTTTGAGCGCCTTGGCAATGGTCATTTTAACGACCTTATCGGCTTCTTTTTTGAATTGCTCGCCTGTAGCTGGGTTGCGCACCATACGCTCCGGGCGCTCGCGGCAGTAAATCTTGCCAACGCCTGGAAGGGTCACGGCACCACCGCCGGCCACCTCTTTAGTGATCACATTGCTGATCGCGTCGAGCGCCGCGTTCGCAGATTTCTTGTCCGATCCCATTTCATCGGCAAGCGCCGCGACCAGTTGTGTTTTCGTCATCGGTTTCGCCATCATGCTCTCCTCATCTCGCGTGCCTAGAAGGCCCTCGCCGCGCTATAGCCGAATATATGGGCACCATACAACTCTTTGTGTGCAGATGCCCCTTGTTTTAATGGATATAGTGGCACTTTTTCGCCGCACTCTACAGGAACGCGGTTTCGTCGAAGCTGCGCAGCTTGCGCGAATGGATCCGCTCAAGCGGCATCTCACGCAAAAGCTCCATCGCGCGAATGCCGATCGCCAAATGGTTAGCGACCTGCGTACGGTAGAACTCGCTCGCCATGCCCGGCAGCTTCAACTCGCCGTGGAGCGGCTTGTCACTCACGCACAACAGAGTGCCGTATGGGACGCGGAAGCGGAAACCATTCGCAGCAATTGTGGCGCTTTCCATGTCGAGCGCGATGGCGCGCGATTGGGATAGCCGCTGCACCGGCCCTGACTGATCGCGAAGCTCCCAGTTGCGATTGTCGATGGTCGCGACCGTGCCGGTGCGCATGATGCGTTTGAGATCGAAACCCTCAAGTTTGGTAACAGAAGCAACGGCTTGCTCCAAGGCGACCTGGATCTCGGCCAAAGGCGGGATCGGCGTCCAGACCGGCAAATCGTCGTCAAGGACATGATCTTCGCGCAGGTAAGCGTGCGCCAGCACAAAGTCGCCAAGCCGCTGCGAGTTTCGCAAGCCCGCGCAATGGCCAACCATGAGCCAGGCATGCGGGCGCAAAACCGCGATATGGTCGGTGGCGGTCTTCGCATTCGACGGACCGACGCCAATATTGACCAGCGTGATGCCCGCATTGCCCGGGCGCGTCAGGTGGTAGGTGGGCATTTGCGGCAGTTTTTCCGGCGCCACCATCGGCTGATCGGCGTCGGTGATGATTGTATTGCCGGGACCAACAAACGCATCATAGCCGCTGTCTTCGGCCAATGCCTTGCGGGCGTAGGCTTCGAATTCCTCGACGTAAAACTGGTAGTTGGTGAACAGAACGTGGTTTTGAAAATGCTCAGGCGCAGTCGCGGTGTAATGGCTCAGGCGCGCCAAGGAGTAATCGACCCGCTGTGCAGAGAACGGCGCTAGCGGCTGTACTTCGTCGCCATAGGGGTCGCCGTAGCCGTTGACGATGTCGTCGTTGAGCGTCGAGAGGACCGGGACATCGAACACATCACGCAAGGTGAAGTTCAGCGTTCCTTCATGAGGCACGGTCAGATCCGACGAGGCCGCGATGGCGAAATGCACCGGTATCGGCGTCTCCGACAAGCCCACCTCGACACCGAAGTCATGGTTCTCGATCAGAAGACCGATCTGCTGGATCAAGTAGTCGCGAAACAAGTCTGGCCGGGTGATCGTCGTCACATAGGTGCCTGGCTTGGTTACGTGTCCATAGCTGAGGCGGCTGTCGACATGGGCGAAACTCGTCGTCGCGATCCGGATTTGCGGGTAGAATGCCCGATAGCGCGATACCGGTTTGTCACTGCCAATCACGGCTTGGAAATGCTCGCACAAAAACTGCGTGCCAAGATCATAGATCTCACGCAGCCGATCAACGGCGGCGCGCGCATCCGTGAACGTTTCAGGCGCGAAATGGGCGGGGTACAAGATGTTTTCTTGCATGTTCATATCAGTACTTTCGCGAAATCGAAGCTGCGCACATCGACCAGGCCGAGATCGGAAATCCGCAGTTCCGGGATCACCACCAGCGCCAGGAGCGAGTGCTGCATATAGGCGTTGTTCAATGCGCAACCGCATTGACCGATTGCGTCAACCATCTTTTGGGCTTGAGCGGCCACCTCGGATGCGGGCGCGTCAGACATCAAGCCAGCGATCAGCAGCGGCACCAGTGCCAGCTCTTCGCCATCTCGCCAAACCGTCACGCCACCCTGCACTTCAGCCAGGCGATTGGCCGCGCGGGCCATTGTTGCGCGACAGGTTCCGACGACGATCATGTGGTGGCTGTCATGGGCGACCGTTGATGCGACAGCAACATCGCCGCGATAGCCAAAGCCTGAAACAAAGCCGTTGGTAACGGTTCCGGTGCCTTGGTGACGTTCGACCAGTGCGATGTGGGCGATGTCCTGGTCGCTGTCGGCCTCAACGCGACCGTTCCGAACCGGTAGCTCCGCCTCTAGCGCGCGGGTCGGGGCCTGATTTTCAACCACGCCGATGACGTTGGCGCGTACGCTATTTGCGCCCTCCGGGGCGGTGAGCTCAAAGTCATCCGCTGTTTTCTCGTTACCCAGCACGACAGACGACCGGGCGCGATCAGGCCACGTGATATGGGGGAAGTCGACGGAGGCCGCGCCGTCTCGGGCGACGCAAACGCCGCGGGCATAAACCGTTTCAATCGGCAAATCGCGCAGATCTGAGGCAATGATCGCATCAGCCCGCCGTCCCGGCGCGAGCGAGCCCAGTTCACGTTCGAGCCCAAAATGCGTGGCCACATTGATGGTTGCCATTTGGATTGCAATCAACGGATCACAGCCGCACGCGATGGCATGGCGCACCACGCGGTTCATATGCCCGTCATGAACGAGCGTGCCCGAGTGGCAATCATCCGTGCAGAGAATGAAGTTGCGCGGATCGAGCCCTTGCTCGGTAACCGCTTTAATCTGCGCTTCGACATCATACCAAGCCGATCCCAGACGCATCATCGCGCGCATTCCTTGCCGCACGCGGGCAATGGCGTCTTCAAGCCGCGTGCCTTCGTGGTCATCCGCCGGTCCCGCAGCGGCGTAGGCGTGGAAAGCAGGCCCGAGATTGGGTGATGCGTAATGGCCGCCGACTGTTTTGCCGACGGCTTGGGTCGCCGCGATTTCAGCAAGCATCTGCGTATCGCCCGCGACAACGCCGGGGTAGTTCATCATCTCGCCAAGGCCGATGATGCCCGGCCACGTCATTGCCTCGGCCACATCAGCGGGGCCGATTGACTGGCCGGTTGTCTCCAGCCCGGGCGCGGAGGGCGCGCATGAGGGCATTTGCGTGAACATGTTGAGCGGCTGCAGCGCGGCTTCATCATTCATCAGCCGCACGCCTTCAAGCCCCATCACATTGGCGATCTCATGGGGATCGGTGAACATCGTCGTCGTGCCATGCGGTGCGACAGCGCGGGCAAATTCCGCCGGCGTCAGCATACCGCTCTCGATATGCATATGTGCATCACACAAGCCCGGCATGACATAGCGACCAGACGCATCGACGATTTCGGTTTCAGCGCTGATCGTGTGAGACGCATCCGGGCCAACATACGCGACCCGACCGCGGGCGAAGGCAATGTCCCATCCAGCGAGGGTTTCGCGGCTTTGCACATTGACCAGCGTCCCGCCTCGGATCACCAAGTCTGCCGACGCGCGGCCCGCCGCGACAGCCACCAAATGCGGCGCGGCATCGGCCCAAGTTTCAACCGAATTTCCCATGGCGCGTTCTGTCACACTTGCATCAACGGCACAAGAAAGCCGAAATCCATACGGCATTCCCCAAACGGACATTTCACGTTAGGCTGTGCCCGCTAACCGAAAGGAGCGCTTCATGGACGCCGCACGCATTCCAAACATTGAATTCTGGCAAGAACGGGTAGACCTGGCCGCGGCCTTCCGTTGGACTGAGCGCTACGACATGCACGAGGCGGTCGCGAACCATTTCTCGCTCGCAGTCAACGACACGGGCACGCAGTTTCTGATCAATCCTAATCGCGCGCATTTCAGCCAGATCCGGGCCTCTGATCTGCTGCTGTTAGATGCCAACGACCCCGATACGCTCTCGCGTCCCAACGCCCCGGATGAGACGGCTTGGGGCCTGCATTCAGCATTGCATCGCCGATTGCCGCATGCGCGCTGTGCGATGCATGTGCATTCGGTTTACGCGACAGTACTGGCAAGCCTGGCCGACGCGCGGTTGCCGCCGATCGATCAAAACTCGGCGATGTTTTTCGGCCATCGGCAGGTGGTGGATACCGACTATGGCGGCCTCGCGTTTGAAGAGGAGGGAGATCGATGTGCCGCGCTATTCGAGGACGGACAGGCGATTGTGATGACGATGGGCAATCACGGCATCCTCGTCATCGGCGACAGCGTGCATCAGGCCTTCAACCGCATGTACTTCTTCGAGCGCGCGGCGCGCACCTACATCATGGCGTTGCAGACGGGGAAGCCGCTTAAGGTTCTCTCTGACGAGATCGCCGAGAAGACCGCGCAAGAAATCGATGTGTATCCCGAGCAGGGACAAGATCATTTGGCTGCGCTCAAGCAGATCCTTGATCAGGAAAGCTCAAACTACGCCACTTAAAGCGCGATCAACGCCGCCCATTTGCCCCGCAAGCCCTTGCTATCAGGCGCCCATGGCAGCACGGTCGCGCCATGCAAAACACGTTCCTCTCATTCGGGCACGGATACTCTGCGCGCGCGCTGTCCCAATTGCTTATCCCGCGGGGATGGCGCGTTATCGGCACGACGCGGAGCGAGGAAAAAGCCCGTGAGATCCGTCAAAGCGGCGCCTCCGCGCTCGTTTGGCCGGGTGCACCGATTGGCGCCGCCTTGGCTGAGGCAACGCACATTTTGCTGTCAGCCGCGCCGACCGCCGAGGGTGACCCGGTTCTGACACAGGCGCGCGATGCGATCGCCGAAGTGGCGCCGCGGCTTGCTTGGGTTGGGTACCTCTCTACGACTGGTGTTTACGGCGATCACGCAGGGGCCTGGGTTGACGAAACCACACCGTTGAGCCCCGCCACGAAACGCGGGCAGATGCGCGTTGACGCAGAGGCAGCGTGGCGCGCCCTTGCTGCCGAGACCGGCCTCAAGCTTCACATTTTTCGGTTGGCCGGGATCTATGGCCCCGGGCGCGGGCCCTTTGAGAAGGTGCGCAATGGGACGGCAAGGCGTATTTTGAAACCAGGGCAGATCTTTTCGCGGATCCATGTCGACGACATTGCTCAGATCCTGGCCGCTTCGATTGCTGCGCCGAACCCGGGCGCAATCTATAACGTCTGTGACAGTGAACCGGCGCCGCCCGAAGACGTCATCGCCCATGCCGCCGAGCTTCTTGGCCTGCCGCTACCCCCCGCGGTCGATTTCGAAACTGCGGAAATGTCACCGATGGCGCGCAGCTTTTACGCGGAGTCAAAACGCGTCAGCAACGCCTTACTCGCCGATGAGCTGGGGGTGACGCTTCGCTATCCCGATTACCGCTCGGGGTTGGCGGCGGTGCTGGCGTCGGAGACCCGCGAGCAGTAGGTCAAGCACAGCATCACAGCCTTGGCTTCGCCCTAGCTCTCGCGCGTGATCACAAACCGGGCTGCCTCGCGCATCACCGCGGCTTTGTCGCCGTAGGGCGCGAGCGCGTCGCAGGCTTCCTCGACCAATTCGGCCGCTTTTGTTTTCGCATCTTCCATCCCCATGAGCGAAACGAATGTCGCCTTCCCAGCGTCGGCGTCCTTGCCCACGCGTTTCCCAGTAGCGGCGACATCGCCTTCAACATCGAGAAGGTCGTCCGCAATTTGAAAGGCCAAGCCCAACGCCTTGGAATAGCGGATAAGCGGCTCTGGATCGGCGCCGCCCAGAATGGCACCTGCCTCACACGACCAGCGGATAAGCGCCCCGGTCTTGTTGCGCTGAAGCTCTGAGATTTGCCCGAGATCGAGAGGCCTAGCGGCGCTCTCTGCGGCAATGTCCTGCGCTTGGCCGAGAACCATGCCCTGGCCACCCGCGGCTTTGGCTAACGCCGCCACAAGCGCAACCCGAGCCTCCGCAGAGCCCAACTCATCGCGCGCCAATAGACCAAACGCCAGGCTTTGAAGCGCATCGCCAACCAGTATCGCTGTTGCTTCGTCCCATTTCATATGCACCGTCGGCTGACCGCGGCGCAGATCGTCATCGTCCATCGCCGGCAGGTCATCGTGGACGAGACTGTAGGCGTGGAGCGCTTCAATCGCGGCAGCAGCATGCACTGACGCCGCATCGGCGATGCCGAAAAGCGCCGCGCTTTCCATGACGAAGAAGCCGCGCAGCCGTTTGCCGCCATCGAGCGCATAGCGCATGGCGTCGACCACGGGTTCGCTTCCCCAATCGCGCAGACTTGTCTCAAAGCAGCTGGCCACGGCATCTGCACAAGCGCTGCGCCGCGCCGCAAAAGCCGTCATGAAGGGTCGAAAGCCTTTGCGCTTTTTGCCTCACCAGCTTCATCGGCAGTGATCAGCGCGACTTTCTCTTCCGCCTCGCGCAGCTTTTCTTCACACCGTTTCTTTAACGCGGCACCGCGCTCATAAAGCGCAATCGATTTCTCCAGCTCGACATCACCGGATTCAAGCTGACCTACCACTGTTTCCAGCGCGGCCATCGCCTCTTCGAAGGTCATTTCCTCAACCGCTTTTTCACTCATCCCGCTGCCTCCATTAACGCCTCTACATGGGCTAATACGCTCTCTGACAATGCGGCCAGATCATATCCGCCTTCTAGTGTCGAGACGATGCGGCCGCCGCAGCACTCTTGTGCCAGTTTGCAAATCTCGCGGGTGAGCCAGCCGAAATCAGCCGCGCTCCAGCGCAGATTGGCCAGCGGATCGTCCTCATGCGCATCAAACCCGGCAGAGACGATGATCAGGTCGGGCGCCCATTCCCGGACACGCGGAAAAATCAGCGCCTTGTAAGCCTGACGCATGGCCGCGCTGCCCGAGCCTGGATCAAGGGGCACATTGATAACTGTATCATGCGCGCCCTTCTCATGCGGTGCGCCGGTACCGGGATAAAGCGGCATCTGATGACTAGAGGCAAACAGCGCTCGGGGCTCATCCCATAGCAAATCCTGCGTACCGTTGCCGTGATGCACGTCGAAATCCACCACCGCCACGCGAGACACGCTATGATGATCAAGCGCGCGTTTAGCGGCGATCGCTGCGTTGCCAAAGACGCAAAACCCCATCGCCGTCTCTCGCTCGGCATGGTGGCCTGGTGGCCGCATCGCGACGAATGCGTTATCGGCCTCTCCTGCCATGACCCGGTCGACCGCTGCAGCACAGGCACCCACAGCCCGCATTGCGGGTTCCAATGAGCCTGGGCTGACATGGGTATCGGCGTCGAGCGAAACATGGCCTTCCGAAGGGATCGCCGCTTCAACCTTGGCAATGTAACGCTCGGGGTGGCATCGAAGAATATCCTCGCGGCTGCAGAGTGGCGCCTCCTGCCGATCCAAGCCCTTAAGCGCGGAAAGTGCGGCATCCACCGCTTCGTACCGCGCCACGCGTTCTGGATGGCCTGGC
>JBCDGW010000005.1:0-81068 GCA_038750765.1 Pseudomonadota bacterium
CATCATGAATACGAGGATAGTGCACACCAAAACCCAGGAGAGGTCGGTCTCGCTCATTCTATTCCAATCCTCTCGCAAACCTTCTGTGCGGCGACGCACAAGGCGGAGCAGATAGCCCCCAGCGCGCTGACGCAAGTTAAAAAAAACCAGCTTTCGAGACCCTGTAGCTTACGGCGCCACCGTGACGATATGCGCCAGACCCAATCGGAAATCGGACATTGAAAGCAAGGCCTTGATGCCGAATTTCCACAGAGCTTGGCTGGCCATTAGCGGCGCCGGACGTGGACACTCGGTAGCGCCAAGCGAAGTGGCGACCGCATGGTTTGGTGCTTCTCGGCGCACGGTTAGGGTCTCGTCACCAAGGCGAGGGCAACGTTCGCAGCGCCAGCGTTTGCAAGGTCACACCCGTGTCGTTGCTGCAAGAACCCCACAATTCTCGACCTGGCCTGATGGCTCGTTGCTTTCTTCACATTGGTCGCCCAATGGACGGGCGGATGCGTAACACGACGTCACTGCGCTTCGCCCCCGTGGGGAGGAGCCTGTCGTTCACCCTCCTTCCTGCGCTCACCATGGCCCAAGCGATGCTGGCTCTACAGCTTTGGCCGCAGACGCCCTTGCTTTGTCGGTACCAGAAGATCCCGTCGGTTGCTCAGTTCTCAAAACCGTCCCAGAAGCGCGCGACCCGTTCAGAGTTCTCAGGCCGCCCCTCGAAGTCGTTGAGAAACCGGACGGTGCCATACGTGTTTCCGAGGGCAAAGCGCCCGACAACATGCCCCGCGCCGCCCGTGGCAACGTTTTCCTGTCATAAAGAAACATGCCTATCGAACACGGGCGCTTTGGGGAGGGGTCATTCATTCCCCTTTGTGCGCCCAGACGACGTAAATGAATGGTCAATGCGCCTGCTCGCATCTGCCCATCGACTATACGACGTTCATGCGTCTACTGCATCAACATCCATAGTTTTCGGTCTAGATGGTGCGAGTGACAGCGGAACTGCTAGATTGAGAGGTCAGGGCAATGCATCGCCCTATCGGGGTTTGCTTCAAACAGTCGACCGGCGTGGAAACCCCGCCCATTGTTCGACCGGCCCGCGCCAGCAGGCATTTCGTCTTCTGCGACGACGGCCAGTGGGCGAGACCCGGTTCTTACGCCGCTACCATGCACGCCGCGATGGCGATAGAGGTCACTTGATGACGGCACTGGTCAACCCTGATACCATGCCAGCCGCGGCGCGTCTGTGGCACGGCATCTCGGCTGCTCCAGAACCGGGCCTCCGCCTGATCGATATGAGGGTGCACGACCGTTTTAGCTGCCGCATCCTAGGCTGTTGTCCCGACACCGACACCGACACCGCGGCCGAGTGCCGCCATGATCGCGACTGTCATTGTGCCGTGCGCACCCGCATGGCTCAGTCCGTCAGGATGCTTATGATCCGCCGTGCAGTGCAGCATCCGTATGTTCTGAAAAAAGAAATCCGCGAACAAGGGCCTTGTTTGGAGCGCGGCAACCAGGGTCAGAAGAACAGCCGTCGACATCATGTTGATTTGCCTTCAAGGTCCAATGGCGCGTTCGCGTTAGAGTGCGGCCTGCGCAATTCAGCGCAAAGGGAGAGGCAGGGTCACGGAGTTGGGCGACGCTATGCAGACAGTGAGCCTCAGTTCAATGCTCATAGTGGGAGCGGTGGGGTCTTACGTCATCGGCTTCCTCTTTCGAGACCAGGTTCTCATCCGCCTCCTGGTGGTTTTGGGCAGCGTATTCTACGGCGCATATTATTGGATCGTCGCCCAAGAGCCGCTTTGGGACGCGATCCTCGGAGCGGCGCTGATCGGTCTCGCGAGCCTGCAAGGCGCCATACAAATCCTCTGGAGCCGGACCGACTATTCATCGCCGCCCGAAACACGCCGTTTACTGGAACAGCTTGGCGACATGGAGCCAGGGCTGTTCCGGCGCCTACTCCGAAGTGGCGAACAATTAGACGTGTCAGACACTCTTGTTCTGACGGTTGAGCATCAACGTCCTGATAGCTTGTGGCTGCTGATGGACGGCGAGGTGCTGTTGGGCCGTAGTGGGCGTGTGCCTGCCGTCATCAAGTCGCCGTGTTTCGTCGCAGAAATCGCATGGCTGACGGGTGACGTCGCTTCTGGGACTGTCACCGCAAAAGCTGGAGCCCGTTTGCTGCGGCTGCGGCATAACACTTTGCGTAGGATCCTCCGCCGAAACCAACGCCTCGAACGTGCCCTCGAAGCGCTCCTTGCCCAGGATCTTGCGCGCAAGCTTTCCCGAAGCGACCCGATCGTTGCCGATGTTGCGAGTGGGTCCTAGCGCGTCCCAAGCGTCGTACGCGAAGCCGCCTGCTGCAGCACCGACAGTTTCGTGAGGAAGCAAGTCCCGGAAAAAAATCGCTGTCCGCACCTTCCGTTGCGAGAGGTTGCGTTTTGGAGACCCAAAACCGGGCAGAGCAACCCTTTCAGTTTGAACTGACTGAAAACTCACGAAGGAAGCCTAGGTTTCGGAAATTTCGGCCAGGACTTCTTGGGAAGGACTGGCCTTTTTCGGCGTCAGTACCACGCGCTGCGGCTAAGGCTCTACTGGAGTCACACGAAGCTTGGCAGCCAGGTTGCGAGCCAGGGCAAGACCGCAAGGATCAACATGCCCAGAATGAACAATCCGACAAATGCCCATGAGGCCTGAAAGAGTTCTGACATACCGACATCCTGTGCGGCACCCCGAAACGCAAACATCGCATAACCAAAAGGCGGTGTTATACCGCCCACAGTGACGTTCAGGAGCATCATCATCCAGAACTATAGCGGGTCGATCTGCAAAAGAGTGATAATGGGCAGATAGATCGGGATCACGATCAGCATCACGGCGACCTGATCGACGAACATGCAGAATGCGAAAACGATCAGCATCATTGTCAAAACCATGAGCCCCGGTGAAAGGTCTAGCGCGCCCACAAGATCAGTGATTTGGCGGCTTGCGCCGCTGATCGCAAGCAACTGGCTGAACATGGTGGAGGACGCCATAATGATCAGGATCATGCCTGTCATAAGGGCCGCCGAACGGAGCGCATCGCGCAACAGAACAAGCGACAAGCTGCGGAACAGTCCCGCGATCAACAACGCGCCCGTCACGCCGATGGCCGCGCTTTCCGACGGTGTCGCAACGCCCATCAAGATCAGGCCCAGAACAAGCGCGATCAAAGCGATGAACGGCAAGCACGAGAGCAACGCCTGCCAGACAGGAAGCGTCCGCGCAGGACCTGACGTTTCCGGCGCAAGGGCGGGGTTCAGACGGATGCGAACCATGGCATAGCTGATGAAAAGCGCGGCAAGCATGAGCCCTGGCCGGACGCCGGCGACAAGCAAGCCTGCGACTGAAACATTGGCGAGCGTGGCGATGATGATGACAAGCACGCTCGGTGGGATCACCGGCGCAAGGCTAGCCCCGCCGAGGATTGTTCCGATCGACAGGCGACGGTCATAGCCGCGTGCAATCATGCCTGGAAACATGGTGCGTGCCATCATAGCCGGAACGGCCATGTTCGAGCCCGAAAGCGCACCAAATATGGCTGACAAGGCGACGGCTAGAATGAACTGGCGGCCTTTGAGACGACCGATGAAGCGGTCTACGGCTTCGAAAATGCGCTCTGTCGTGCCCGATCTAAACAGGATCTCGCCCATGAGAACGAAAAGCGGGATTGCTGTGAGTTGGCCGTTCGTCGTGGTCGCGAACATAGAGTTGACCAACACTGGGAAGGCGGGTGCCCCCAAGGTCGCCCAGATCCCAAAAAGGTTCAGTGCCAGGAAGCACAAAAAGATCGGGATGCCCGACACAAAGAGCCCTAGCACGAGCGTCGCCGCCGCAATCAAAGCGATCGGTCCGGCAATCACTTTTTGGTCTCAGAGTTTTGCCGTTCGCCTGGCAGAAGGGCGATCCGGAGGAATTGCAGCGATGTCAGCGCCAGGCCAAAAACCATCCATGCCGACACCAGGGCCTTCGGGATCGGCACCGCCGCCATCACGCGGATGTCGCGGCTAATCTGACGAAAGGTTTCCTCGGCCGCGATCCAGGCCAATGTTGCGCAGATGAGCGCCCCCAAGGCTGCGATCACCATCCCGGATGGCACGTGCAAGCGGGACGGCAGTTTCTCTAAAATGACCGTCACTGCCACGCGCCCGCCGTCCCGGGTTAAGCGCGGTAGGGCGGTGAAGGTCGCCACCAACAAAAAGTACGATACGAATTCTGCCGACCAACGCGTCGGGCTGTTGAGCGCATAGCGCGAGACGACTTCGGTGTTGTCGGCCAGAAATATCGCGGCCAATGCGGCCATAGAGATCCACAGGGCGGCGCCGGTGACGCGATCCAAAGCGACGATTACAAAAGGGGGACGGCCCTGCTCGTATGGCGCAGCAGGGCCAGTCTGGTTCATTCTGTCAAGCCTGCTTTCAACGCGATGCTGCGCAGCTCTGCCGCGGCTTCGCCGCAACAATCCGAGCCGAGGCTCCAGATGCTGGAAACAAACGCTGATTGCACCCGTTCTGCAACCTCAGGGCTGAGCGTTTCTACAGCGACCCCTAGCTCTTCGAGTGTGGCGTCGTCTACAGTCTGGATCGTTCTCCCGGCGGATCGAGCAGTGGCAGCGGCGCTGTCGTCGGCGCAGGGCTTGTCGACCTCGCTTTAGGTACTCAGACCGCGGGGTCTCTGATAAGGCCCGCTGCCTATTGCGGGGCGGTTGGCTTCAAGGCAGGACAGGGTGTTTTGCCGATGGACGGCGTTACGCCGTTGTCACCAACACATGACACGGTCGGGGTAATCGCTGGCAGCGTGGATCTTGCTGAAACAGCCTTCCAGGTGATGCGCGCCGAAGAAGTGGCCGATGCAGTCCACCCGCCGCGACGCGCCGCATGGGTGGTGCTTGACAAAAACATGTCGGTCGAAACGGCGCGGCAGAAAGCGCTTGAAGCGGCCGTCGAGCGCACAGGCACGTTGGTTGGCCCGGTGGGCGCGATGGAAGTCACGTTCGACATCGAAACTGTTGTCGCCGATCATCGCACAGTAATGTGCGCCGAGGCGGCCGTTGCCCATAGCCACCTTTTGGACGACACAACACGTTCGCTGCTGAAACCAGGGTTCCGATCTGCACTACAGGAAGGGCGCGATGTATGCCCCACGTCAGTTGCGGCTGCAATTCAGCACCTGACAGAGGTTCGTAACACCTTCTGGTCACAGCATGCCAACACTGACATTATCGTCACATTGCCCGTCCCGGAGGGTCCTCCCGTGCTGGGCGCGTCCACGGGCTTCCAAACATGGCTGACGATATGGACAGTGCTTGGCGGGCCGCTTCTTTGCATGCCTTGGGGCTTAGACGAGGCCGGTCTGCCATTGTCTGTCATGCTGGCAGCCAAGCCCGGATCTGATGCGGCGTTGTTGCGGTTCGGTAAAGAATTGGTCCAGGGCGCTCCGGTGACGCCCCCGCCCGTTTTTCCGGCCCCGTAACGTGCGGTCAGTCTTTTAATCGCGCGATAGCATCGACTTCTACCGCCGCATTCCCTGGCAGGCCGACAAGGCCAACGGCTGTACGCGCATGCCACCCAGCCTCACCGTAAAGCGTGATGAAAAGCTCCGTAGCGGCGTCGATGACCTTTGGAGAATGCGGAAAGCCGGCGGCGCAATTGACAAAGCCACCCAGGCGAAGAATGCAATCCACACGGTCCAGGTCACCGTCTGCGGCTTCACGCAACCGGTACAACAGATTAAGTGCACAGGTTTGGGCTGCCTTGCGGGCTGCATCAATGGATGCCTCGGTGTCTACCACGGGACCTTCAAGGGTCACATCTCCGTCCCACTCATTGATCTGGCCCGACAGGTACACCGTCGAACCGTCACGCCTGAAGGGTAGGAAGCGTCCTCGCGGCGTCCAATCCCGCGGTAGTGACAAGCCAAGATCGGCCAGCTTTGCCTCAACTTTTGACATTGCTCCCCGAGGGTAAATGAAGATTTACTTAAGGGTCCTGTTTTGAGGCGGCTTCGTCAAGCCCGATATCCGCGCCAAGGTTGCGCAATACCATAGTCTCCACGTGCAAACGCCGTTCGGCTTCCCAGTCCGGGTCAGTCAGATCAGCACCAAACGTGGCAGATAGCGTTGCAGAATTGTTGATGTGATGGGCCGACAGCGCAACGACGCTGAGATAGAGTTGAAGCGGATCGAGGCGATATCGGAACCGACCCGAAGCGATGCCTGAATCCAGCAAATGCCCAATGGTCTCCGTCAGCGGCTGCGACATTGATCGGATCGTCTGCGACTTACGAATGAACCGCCCGCCCAAAATGTTTTCGTTGCGTGTGATGTGAAGGAAGACAGGATTGTCCCGGAAGTAGTCGAAGGTGAATGCGACCAGCCGCCGGATCCCATCCACAGGGTCATCCTCTGACAAACTCAACGCAGCTTCTTTGCTTCTGATCGCGGCATAGACATTCTCGAGCGCCGCGACGTAAAGCGCTTCTTTGCCACCGAAGTAATGGTAGATCATCCGGGGGTTACACCGCGCGGCCTTCGAGACCGATGCGATCCGCGCCCCATAATACCCATGTTTTGCAAATTCATAGATTGCGGCCTGCAGAATCCCTGCTTTGGTCTTGTCTGGGTCGCGAGGGCGTTGTGTCTTTTTGGCGACCAGGGTCTTGGACTGTCTTCGCGTCGTCATCTTCCAGCTCTGATGGCCTCTTTGAGATCAGGTGCGGCAAGACAAAGACCGCGCGCGTTGGCAGGCTGCGCCTGGTGTAACCTGTTGCCGTGTGTAAGGCAAAGCTGAGTGTCGAGCGAATGAGGAGGCCAGGCGCATGGACGACATTAACATCCCCAGCGTTCACAAGGCGGTGACAGAAGCGTTCCAGCGCTATGAGACGGCGCTCACGTCGAACGACTTGGCGACGCTTGATGCCCTGTTTTGGCAAAGCGCAGAGGTTGTGCGCTATGGCGCGACCGAGAACCTTTACGGGCATGACCAGATTTTGGCGTTTCGTAACGCGAGGTCGTCCAAAGGGCTGGACCGGGTGTTGCGCAACACGGTGATCACAATCTTCGGCACTGACTTTGCCGCGGCGTGCACGGAGTTTACGCGCAGCAACACCACGAGGGTCGGGCGGCAAACCCATAGCTGGGTTCGCTTTCCAGAGGGTTGGAAGATTGTGGCCGCGCATGTGTCGTGGATGGACGAATAGGGAGGGACCTATGCAGGATGACGTGAACGCATTTGTCAGTCGTTTTGACCTGCCCGGCGCTTCCGACGGCGCGCTTGCCGGTTTGACCTTTGGCGCAAAGGACCTTTTCGACATCTCTGGCCATGTGACCGGCTACGGCAATCCTGAATGGGCGCGCACCCATGCACCGGCCACAGAAACGGCGGTCGCGGTCCAAGCGCTGCTGGATGCGGGTGCGCTGCTGAAGGGCAAGACCCACACTGACGAGCTTGCTTACTCGCTGATGGGCGTGAACGCGCATTATGGCACCCCGCGCAACAGCTTTGATCCGCGCCGCGTGCCGGGCGGGTCATCCTCGGGCTCGGCCGCGGCCGTTGCGGCAGGCCTCGTTGACATCGGGCTTGGCAGTGACACAGGAGGGTCCGTGCGGATGCCGGCATCCTTCTGCGGGGTTTGGGGCCTACGCACCACGTTTGGTTTGGTCTCGCTGGAAGGCGCGATGCCTTTCACCCGCTCTTTCGACACCGTGGGTTGGTTCGCAAAGGACGGCGAGGTGATGGACCAGGCCGCAGACGCCTTGGGCTGTCCGGCAGTCCCACCGCCGACACGGCTGGTGATGCCGGTCGACATTTGGGCCCAGGCCGATCCCACCTGTGAAAGCGCCCTGGCACCGGCGATGGAGCTTTTGCAACGCGTCTTGGGGTCGATAGAGAGAGCAACCCTGGCGCCAGAGGGGCTTACTGCCTGGCGCGAGGCGTTCCGGATCTGTCAGGCGGCCGAGGTCTGGGCCTGCCTCGGGGACTGGGTGTCGGCCCACGCGCCCAACTTCGGGCCTGGGATCCGCGAACGGTTCGAGATCGCGGCCAAGATCGACGCAGAGACCTGGGCCGCAGCCCACGAGACCCACGTCAAGGTCCGCGAGCGGGTCTTTGACGTGGTGGCACCGGGCACTGTTTTGGTGCTGCCCACGGCCCCGGGCCCCGCGCCGATGGTGGAGGCCGACGCGGCCGCGCTCGATTTGTTCCGCCAGCGGGCCTTCGCTATGCTATGTACGGCTGGCCTGTCGGGATGCCCGCAGCTGTCCGTGCCTGCGGGCGTTGTCGAGGGTGGCCCCGTGGGCCTTAGCCTCTTGGGCGCGCCGAAGACGGATCGCGGCTTGATCGCCCTGGCCAAGGCCGCCGGACTGGGCGCTTGAGCGGTCAGTTCGGCTTCGGGATCGCCTCACATCGCGAACAGAAGTCGTAAATGTCGCCTGCTTTGGTGATCCATATGTCATCCCGATTGGCGCAGATATGCTGCAGTACGCGGCGTAACGCGCGCAGCCGGTAGGGTTGTCCCACTAGGTAGGGATGCAGCGCGATACCCATCACCAGCGGCTGACCTAGAGATTGCTCTAGCATCTCGTCAAAGTTTTCTCGGACGATATCCGCAAAAGCCTGCGCGCCGTCCTTGCGAGCCACAATCGAGGGGATATCGTTGGCCTCTTGCGGATACGGGATCGACAAAAGCGGCCCGTGTTTCGTGCGCATCCATACAGGCTGGTCGTCCATGCACCAGTTCAGCGTGTAACCATAGCCGGCGGCCTTCAAAAGGTCCGGCGTGGCGTGGCTCTCGGCGATCCAGGGGCTCAACCAGCCCTTGGGTGCTGTGTCGGTCGCATCCGTCAACACCTGCGTCGCCTCGGCAATGAGCGCCGCTTCCTCGGCCTCGGGCAAGACACTCTGACGCTCTGAATTCGTGCGCCCATGGCCAACGATCTCGTCACCGCGTGCGGAATAGGCCGCCATCAGATCCGGTGCGTAGTCATACATGGCGGCGTTGGCGATGATGCTTGCGGGCATCTCCAGAGTGTCGAGCATCTCAAGCATTCGCCACGCCCCGACGCGGTTGCCATAGTCGCGCCACGCATAGTTCAGTACATCTGGCTGCGGCCCCCCCGGCGCGAGCTCTGCTCCAAGGCCCTCGCCAAAAGAGAAGTGTTCCAGATTAAGGCCGATATAGACCGCTAGCCTTTTGTTATCCGGAAAGGAATAGTCCAGGCGATCGGTAATGGCGCGATAGTCATACCGCCCATGGGTCGGCAAGGTCATCAGAGCGGTGCTTCCGACAGCCCGGCCTTGTCCAACAAGACTTCAGCACTGTCGTTCCACACCTGTGTCGAAACGATTTTGCCGTCCCGGATAACGAAGAGGTCGATATAGCGATTGGTCTCGAAGCTGCTGCCGTCCTTCCACTCGCCGTAAAGATAGCCGGTATTGTAAACATGCACGTCGCCGGTGTCCGGGTCGTGCGCGGCGTCGGTCCGCAGGAACTTCTTTTTTACCCAAGCATAGCGCTTTGCGTTGAAGGCAGTGCAATCCGCGGGCGCCGAGAACTGCCGCCCACCGGTGAAGGTGATCGTTAGGCCATCGGCCACGTACTGAGCGGCGCCTTCTGGGTCCGGGATCATGGAGCGTTCGAGGTAGGCTTCGACGATGGCCTTGGCGGCGGTCACGGGATCGGGACGGGCGTCCATCAGAAGTCCTTTCAGATCAGTATTCGATCAGAAAAGCGCCCCAGACGGATCCGGGGCGCAGCACTTTCGTCAAAGCGATCGATCAGTTGATCACGACCACCAACTGGCGCTCTTCCGCCGGGGCCAAGAACGACCGATCAAAGATCTCTGACGCCTCTGGCAACGCATCCAGATCATAGCCCTCGGCGATCAACGCGATTGAGCGGGTCAGTCGCTCATCGACGAGATCCCCAATGCCGGTCTCTGTTGTCTCGGGGTGGTTCATCAGGTTTGTCAGCGCGAAGGCCAGCCGGTCCCGCTCAAGGTCGGGGTCGGCGAGGTTGTCAAAGGCGATGATGGCCTCGACGGCTTCATCTTGGTTCTTGGCGATTTCTAGTGTGGCCTTCGTGACCGCGCGCACCAGCCCAGCGACGGCCTCGGGGTTTTCAGTCAGCAACTCGCGCGACACCATCACACCGTTTGAGTAAAGATCCATGCCATAATCTTCGTAGTTCAACCAAGTGAAGTCTTCGGCTGGATCCTTGCGGTTGGCGATCAGGTTGAACCAGCTCGACACGGTAAACGTGTAGGCAGCGTCAATGTCGCCCCGGATCAGCATTGGCTCTTGCAGATTGGGTGCCAGAGATTCGTAACCGACCTTATCCACGTCAATGTCATTGAGGCGGGCGAAAACCGGGAACAGGCGCGTGGTGGGCGTGCCCTGAGCACCTCCGATGGTTTTGCCTTCCAGATCCTTGGGCGAGGAAATGCCGCTGTCGGCGGGCACCGCAATCGCGAAGGGCGGGCGGTTCCACATCTGAAAAACCATCACAGGGGCCTCGCCGGGACGGGCTGCCGCGTTCTGGATGATCGCGTTGATATCACCAAATCCTGCATCGTAGGCGCCGCCCATGATCCGCGTCACCGTTGCGGCCGAACCTTCGCCCTGGTCGATTGTCACGTTCAGCCCTTCTTCTTCAAAGTAGCCTTTGTGCAACGCCAGGAGCATCGGGGCGTCCGAGCCTTGCGTCTTCCAGCCCAGGGTGAAGCGGATATCGGTCATCTCGGCCAGGGCTGGAGCAACGCCCCCCAGCACAGATATCGCCGCAGCAAATAGCGTGTGTTTCATAGCTTAAGTCCCTCTCCTTAATGGGTGGTTTCTTGCGACGGAGTCGCATGTCCTAGGTGATTGCGATGTCGTTGCCGCGCGTGGCCCAACCGGTCACGCGGCGTTCGAGCAGAGAAAAGATCGCGTAGAGTGCGACGCCCATCAGGGCGAGTAATATGAGCCCCGCGAACACCAGCGAGACCTGGAAGTTCGAGGAGGCCGTCATCATCACAAAACCAATGCCCATATTGGACGCGACGGTTTCAGAAAGCACCGCCCCCACGAATGAGAGCGTGATCGCGACCTTCAGCGAGGCGAAGAAGTAGGGCATTGCACGGGGCAGCCCGACATTCCAAAGGATCTCAGATTTCGAGGCACCCAACGTCTTGAGCACGTCTTCAAGCTCGGGCTCGGTGGTGGCAAGGCCCGTCGCGATGTTCACCACAATCGGGAAGACGCAGATTACCATTGCCGTCAGAATGGCAGGTGTCGTGCCTGAACCGAACCAGAGCACGAAGATCGGCACCACAGCCACCTTGGGAATCGATGAAAAGCCGACCAACAGCGGATAGGCCACCGCATAGGCCACTTTCGACGTGCCTACGATCACGCCGAGCGTGACGCCAATGGTCACGCCCAGACCGAAGCCTACCAATGTCGAATACAGCGTTTGCAGGATATGCGGCCAAAGAACGGGGAACCGACTGTACATTGTGGCGATGATTTCGGATGGGCGGGGCAGAACCAGATCCGAGACATTCAGCAGAAGGCACAGCACCTCCCACATCAGAAAGAAGCCGATGATCAGCGAAGTAGACAGTAACTTGACGCGCAGCTTCTCGTTCATGTCATGGGCCTCACGTTGCGCGCACCTGAGCGATCATCTCGCGCAGGCTTTGGGTCATTTCGACGAATTCGGGGCTGTAGATCGTGGCGATGTCTCGGGGCCGCTGCAGCGCGACCGGTTCGTCCGATATCACGCGACCGGGACGCGCGCTCATCACGCAAATGCGGCTGGCCAGATAACCCGCCTCACGCAGATCGTGGGTCACCAGCAGCACGGTGGGCGCCCGGTCGAGATACAGGTCTTGCATGATCTGCCACAGTTCTTCACGCGTGAATTGGTCCAGCGCGCCAAAGGGCTCGTCCAGCAGCAGCAGATCGGGCTCATGGATCAGAGCGCGGCATAAATTGGAGCGCTGCAGCATGCCGCCCGACAACTGCCAAGGGTAGTGGTTTGCGAAGCCCTCTAACCCCACCTGTTTCAAGATGGCATGCACACGGTCGCTGAATGCGCCTTTCTTGTCTTGGCGGAAGCTATGCTTGAAGGGCGCTACGATCTTAAGCGGCATCATGATGTTTTGCTCGATCGTTAGCCAGGGCAGCATCGTCGGGTTTTGGAAGGCCATCCCGATGCGCAGAGCTTTCGCCTGCGCTTCGCGCCCGCCCACTAGAACAACCCCAGAGGTCGGTTGGATCAGGTTACTAACCAGCTTCAAGATTGTTGACTTGCCGCAGCCAGACGGCCCAACGAGAGCCAGAAAATCCCCGGACCCCAATTTCAGGTTTGTCGGCGACAAGGCGGTTACGGCGTTGTCACCGGCGCCAAACACCACCGAAACGTCTTCTAGTTGCACAGCGGCAGGCTTGCGTTGGACTCCAGTGTTCGCTGCTGGCGCACTGTCATCAGAGAGAACGGCGTCAAGAGGGTGTGCCATGTTGTTCATGGCCGCGACAATCCGCCCCAGATCCCGATCCGTGAAGGCCACAAGTAAACAAATGCTGAGTTCCTGGTGCTGTGCCCTTGTATTGAGCAAAGATCGACAGGCATGCCCGCCTGGCGAGCATATGCGGAGGTATGCAAAGCGGTACCAAGCCGCAAAAAATGGCACACAAACACGGTATGGCTTGGGCCTGATCAGCGATTCTCGACGGTGAACCGGCGTTAAGACAGCCAACCACCCAAGTGGCTGCCGTCCTGAACGCGCCACGCGCACCCAGAATAGATGCCGAGTGCCATTGGGTCGAACGGCGGCACGATGCTCGGACACGGCCGAGGAGCGTTTTCCGGAAGAGACAAAGCTTGTTTCGCCACAATTCCGACCCCGACCGACGACCGGCCATAAAGCGATGCAGTCTGGGCATCCGCCGCTTGAAACCACACCCAAATATCATGGCTGTGTATAGGGGCTCGGCGGCGGGTGGGCGGCGCTCGGCGCGGCCGGCGTGGAGGTCGCGCAGAGCGTCCTGGCTGAAACCCAATCCGCCATCCTGCCGCTTGTGCCGCATCTCGACACCCTGCGCTGGGTGTTCATCGCCGTGGCGCTCGGCAGCATCGCGGTCACCATTTTCGCCCGCCTCGACGACTGTCGCCGTGGGCGGCGATGATCGGCGGGCTCCTCACCGGGATCGCCACGAGCCCATGGATACGGGCGGCGCTGCGCTAGCGAGTCATCGCACTGGCAGTGCTCCTGTTCCTGCTTTCGCTTCGGCGCTCCGGCGAGCAAGCGGGACGCTTCGCCGAGCGCCTAGAGACCACGGAGAAGGCCAATCATGCCCAACGTCGGATGCTTCGAGCTCCGGCTCGCCGCCCCCGCGATTGCAAAGAGCTTGCTGAGCGGTTGCGCGACGGTCGGCTTTGAGCCCGGCGTTGCTACCGTTTGCCCGCCTGTGGTCGCGTATAGCCGCGAGTTCCAGGCGCGGGCGGCAGAAGAACTCGACCTACTGCCAGAGGGTTCAGCGATCCCGAAAATGCTGAGCGTTTATGCGGTAATGTGCGAGCAGGCGCAGGTTTGCTATAGGGTCAACTTAGCTCGCGTGTCAAAGACGTGACGGAAGATAGCCTAAACGCTCTATGTCAGCTGTTCAGCTTCCTGCCGCCGGCCAGCGACGGTAACCAGGTCCTCCATCGGGCGCGCGAGAAGGCGTGTCTTCCACGTCTCGAGCAACTCGTTCCTGTCCCCGAGCGGGCAACCGCCGCAATACTCCTTGCTGGGGGCGCGGTAGACAAGGCAACAAGTGCCGCGCCGGAAGGTGACGCCCGCGCGCGCGCCGATCTCATTGAAGTGCATGTCGCCAGACACGCCTTCACCAGCGATTTCGGCCCGAGTGCGTCCGAAGAATTCCAGCGCAATCCGGCCGACTGTCTGCCAGGGAACCAAGCCTTGTGCGTCGATGAAGGTTAGGGCCACTCCGATCTGCGAGGCGACCGAGCCTTTCGCGATCGGCAGAGCGAGCTTGCCGTAGGGGCGCAGGCGCTTCATCACCGGGAGGAGGTGATTGGCGAGAAGTACCTCGATGGCAGCTTCGGAAAGGTCTTCTACCGTGACGACCTCGGCATCTGGCATCAAATCGCCCGGCAGCGCGAAGACCCGGGGCACCTTCATTGCGACATCCTGCAGCCTGCCGAAGGCGTTGAAGCGAGGCGTCAGATTGGCCACCGACACGTCCGGAATGCGGCCGTACAGGACCCACGCCGCAAACATCGGCGCTGCCACGCGGGAGACATAGGGTTGCAGATAGAGGACTGTCGCGCCCCGTAATTCGTCAGTCCCGACGTCGCGCCCGCGGTCGGCAATCCCGCGGGCGAGGTCGTCGTCGCTCAAGGCGTCCGCTGCGAGGACCCCCGCAGCACAGTCGCCGATCCGGAGGCCGAAGCGCTCCCCGATCTGGGCCGCGACAGAGAGTGTCTCGGCGAGACTGTTTGGCCGGTCCCGCCATGACTGCGGCCCCTTGCACAGCGCCAGCTCGTCGAGGGGTATCATTCGAAACTCGAGGTCAGGTGTCATGGTGGGTCCACCTGGATACGGCTCTCTGGTTCGCCTGCGCCGTCGCGAACGGGAGAGGTAGCACATCTTCCAGGAGTGCTCGTGTCCGGTCGTTGGTGGAGTGGTCGAGAACGTCGTCGACGTCTCCGGTGTCCACGACCCGGCCTTCGTCGAGCAAGACGACCCGGTGACAGATGTCGCGGACTACGGCGAAATCGTGGGTGATCACGAGAAAGCTCAACTGCGCCTCACGGTGCAAGTCTTCAAGCAATCTCAGGACCCGCGCTTGGACCGAGACATCAAGCGCAGACAACGGCTCCTCGAGGACGAGCAACTTCGGTTCGGGAGCGATTGCGCGTGCGATACAGATGCGCTGTCATTGCCCGGTGCTCAGCTCGTGTGGATAGCGGGCGAGAAGCTCCGGCGACAACGAGACCCGCCGGAGAAGAGCTTCCAGCCGCGCAGACCGATCTTCGCCTGCGACCCAGCCGGACCAGTTGTCGAGCGGTTCCGACGGGACACGGCGGACCGTCCAGCGCGGGTTGAGGCTCGACCTCGGGTCCTGGAACACGGTCTGGATCTCTCGGCGCGCGATCCGGCGGGCGACACGGTCGGCAAGGGGGCGGCCCTGCCAAGCGATCGCACCCTGGTCGGGGCGTTCGAGGCCGAGAATGCATCGTGCAATAGTGCTCTTGCCGGAACCCGACTGCCCGCCGAGGCCAACGATCTCTGCTTCACCCGCGTCGAAGGAGACGTCGGACACCGCCCGTTCACCCATGAAACTCTTGGTCAGACCTTTCAGCGACAACACTTCTCAGGTTCCTGTCAGTCGGTCGGTCTGCCGCCGCTGCCCGGGTATCGCGGCGATCAACTCGCGCGTGTAGGGCTCCCGCGGGTTGGTAAATACCGAGCGCGAGAGACCCGCCTCCACGACGCGGCCCTCCTTCAGGATCACGACGCGGTCCGCCACACGCGACACGACACGCTGGTCGTGTGAGACGAAGAGAAGGCCCAGACCATATCGGCCTTGCAGGTCACGCAGGAGATCTAGGATCCGAATCTGAGTGGAGACGTCGAGCGCGGTGGTCGGCTCGTCCGCGATCAGGAGGGAAGGCCGGTTGACGAGGCCCATTGCGATGACAACGCGCTGCCGCATGCCGCCGGAAAGCTCGTGAGGGTACTGGTCGATCACGCGTTCGGCCAAGCGAACCTCGCCGATAACCTCGCGAACGCGGGCGTCGATGGCCGAACGGGAGGCGCTGGAATGCACCTCCATGACCTCGCCGATCTGTTGGCCGATGCGAAGGATCGGGTTCAGCGCCGAAAGCGGGTCCTGATTGATCAGGCAGACCGTGCGGCTGCGCGCATCGCGCCAGTCATCCCCGCTCCAACTTTCGGTTTCTGCGCCAAACAGGCTCACGGAGCCTCCGGTCAACGCCAGCGGCGGCCTGATCAGCCCGAGCGCAAGAGCGGAGAGCGTGCTCTTCCCGGAGCCACTCTCGCCGATCAGCCCGACACATTCTCCATGACCCACGGCGAGACTGACGCCATCGAGGATCCGCCGTCCGAAATAGGGCGACCGCGGATCGGTCACGTCGACTGTGACGCTGTCGAATGTGACAAGGTCTTGTCCGGCGGTGGGCATTGGGCCCGAGGGTTCGCCGGATCTCGATGGAGTCCCGGTCCGTCTACCAAGCCGATGCCAGTTTCGGGGCCCATGAACCGGCCGGCCCTCGGTGCTGTCGCGCACGATGTCTCCGAAATAGTTTGCGGCCAGCACCACGACGAAGATGGCCGTTCCGGGCGCCAGCACCAGCCACGGCGCAATCTCCATCATCGCCCGCCCCTCGTACAGCATCGCGCCTCATTCGGGCTGCGGCGGCGCTACCCAAAGGCCCAGGAAGGACAGGGCCGAGATTGACAAGATCAGGTTGCCCAGATCGAGCATGGCGAGCACGAGGATCGGCCCGATCAGGTTGAGCCCGACATGATGCACCAGCACCTTCCAAGCCAGTGTGCCCATGGTGCGGGCGGCGAGGACGTAGCCTTCCTGCCGGATCTGCAGCGTGAAGGCCCGGATGATCCGCGCGTAGGCGGGCCACGCCACCGCCGATACCGCTATGATTAGCGGCACCATTCCTCCGCCCATGAGCGCTGCGACCGCGATGGCGAGCCGCGGAAACGCCAGCAGCACGTCGATCACCTTGGTGAGAACGATATCCACCAAGCCGCCGAAGTACCCGGCGGCGATCCCGACGGTGACGCCGACGCATGCCACGACCAGGACCGCAACCGCCGCGATGGACAGCGAGGCGCGTCCGCCGTGTAGCAGCCGGGCGAACACATCGCGCCCGAAATCGTCGGTACCAAGCGGATGTTCGAGGCTGGGCGGCAGGAGCATGCTGGCAAAGTCGGTCGCTGTCGGATCGGCACTCGTGATCCATGGCGCCGTCAGACAAAGGAGCACCAAGGCGCCGACCAGCGCGAGAAGCACGAGGCCCGGCGGGTCCCCCCGAAGCGCGGCGACGAGGTTCCGCGACAGCCTTTCAGCCATGATGCGGGTCCTCCACACGGACCAGTGGGTCGGGGAAACCATAGAGAATGTCGACGAAGAAATTGAGCGTGACGAAGAGCGCCGCCATGAACAGCGTGAACCCCTGGATAACGGGGTAATCCGCGCCCGCCGATTGCCTCGATCATGTGGCGAACGACTCCAGGCCAGGCGAAGCCGGTCTCGACCACAACCGCCCCGCCAAGGAGCCCTCCGGCGACGAGCGACGACGATGTCACCACGGGGATCATTGCCGGGCGCAGGGTGTGACGGAAGAGGAGCCGCCTGCACGGCACGCCCTTGGCCTCGGCCATCAGGATGTTGGGCTGCGACAGCGTGTCGAGCAGGCTTGCGCGAAGAAGCCGCGATGTGGTGGCGGCAATGCCTGTGCCAAGCGTCAATGCCGGTAAAAGGATGCTCTCGGATCCCTGGCGGCCGATCGCAGGCAACCAGTCGAGCTGGATCGCGAACAGATGGATCAGGAGAACGCCGAGAAAGAAGTTCGGCAGCGACTCGCCCACCAAGTTGACGATGCGCGTCGCGTGGTCAGCCGGGCGACCAGCATACAATGCTCCGAGAATGCCGCTCGGCAGGGCGATCTCGAACATCACGACAAGCGCCGCGCCGGCCAATATCAGCGTGCCGGGGATCTGCAGCGCCAGCTCGGGCAGGATCGGCTGGCGGCTGGGGAGGGACGTTCCGAGATTGCCTCGCAAAATCTCACTGAGCCAGGTGACGTACTGCATCGGTAGCGGATCGCTGAGGCCGAGTTCCTCGCGGAGCGCGTCGATATCGGCCATGATGATGTCGGCGCTGCTGGCCCCAGGATCGAACATGGTCAGAAGCACGGCGGTGGCCGGGTCGCCCGGGATCAGCCGCAGCAGCAAAAACACCTCTGCGGAGATCCAAAACAAAACTGCGACGGCGGCCACCGCCCGTTTCAGAGCATATCGCAGCACGCGGGCTTACTCGGCCGCGATGTAGATATACATGCCGGGAACGATGTCGTTCGGGCGCTCGGGGTCGATCCCGCGAACATCACCGGCAAAGCCGACCGACAGAACCGCCGTATTCGACACGTAGAGCAACCCATGGTCGTCGGAGACAAGGTCCTGGATTTGCCCGGCGAGCTCACAGCGGTGCTCCTGATCGGTTTCGGTCCGCAATTCTTCGAGCCGCTCATCGACCTCGGGGTTGGAATAGTCCTGCCAATTTCGCACCGCTTCGCTGGGGCACCAGTTGTTAAGGGTCCCGTGCAGGTCCCCCGTCGGTCGCGGGCACGAGCAGTAGGTGGCGATGTCGAACGCGCCATCCTGCATGGTCTGGTTCGAAGCCGCGGGCTCGACCACTTGAAGGTTCAGGCCCACACCGATCTCGCGGTATTGCGACTCCCTGGCAACAGCGATGGTGTTCCACCAGCCATAGGTCAAAAGGCCGAACTCAAGCCGCTCGCCATCCTTCATGCGAATTCCGTCTCCGTCGCGTTCGGTCCAGCCGAGCGTGTCGAGAATATCATTGGCGCGCGCTGCGTCCGACGGCTGGGTGCGCTCGATCGCATAAGGCAAGCCGGCCGGGAAATGGTCGGTCGGCATGACGGCGAATGGGGCCATGATTGCGCCCACGATCTCCTCACGATCGACCCCGAGGCTGAGTGCTTTGCGCATCCGCGGATCAGCTAGAAGGTCGTTGTCGTGATTCAGTCAGATGTTCCACGTGCTGCGCGGACGCTCGACGATGTTGATGTCCTCGTTGCGCAGATAAAGGCGCAGTTGCTCGAACTGGACGTTTCCGTCCATCTCTGCCTCACCGGAGATCATGGCAAGATAGCGTGTCTGCGGATCGACGACGAAGCGCGCCTCGATGCGTTGCAGCATCGGCTGCGCACCGTGGTAGCCTTCGAACGGCATGCCTGCGATCAACTCGCCCGGAATGAACTCGACTGGGCGGAAGTAATCCGTCATGTCGCCCGTGGTCGCATAGGCGTCACCCAGTTCTTCGATGATGGCAACGTTCTCGATCGGAAGCGTCACGAGGTTGTAGAGAAACGCCGGATCCTCGGTTGGCATCGTGATTTCCAGCGTTGTCGGTCCGGTCGCGGTAAAGACCACCTCGTTCAGTGTGGTACGGGCGCGCGGATTATCCGACTGGTGCCGCGCAAGGGAGGCCGCGACAGCCTCCGCGGTGACTTCCGCGCCGCTCCAGAACACGGCATCCGGCTGGATCTCGACGCGCCAGACGGTCGGCCCGGCCATTTCCCAGCTTGTGGCCAGACCCGGGATCAGCATGGTGCCATCAAAGGACTCGTAGAACAGCGGCTCGGCGAAGCCGTTGTTAACCAGGCGCTGCGCATCGATGCTCGTCGGATCGAGCGAGCGCGGCATGTTGGGCTTCACAAAGCCCAGAGCCTGATCCTCCGACGGCGCCATGTTGTCGTGTGCCTGTGCACCGCCGGACAGGCTGAGCGTCACCGCGACGGCAACAGCGAGAGGGGTCGCGGTGAATGGTTTCAACCAGCTGGGGAAAATTATGACGTCGGTGTCTCCTTAGTTGGGATCGGGGAATGTGTGAAAGCGGTTTCACAAGCTCACCCTCAAAGCCGATGGGAGGAATGCGTCCGAGGATGCCTGCGCGCAGTACCTCCGGCCGGTCAGCCTTTGGCAGAAAGCCGTCCGAGGCGTCCACATAAGCGGCGGCCATCGTCAGGACATCGCCCGCGCGAAGCGCGGGGTCGAGGTCGCCGAAGAGGTATGTGAAGCGTCCAAGGCCAGAGAGCGCGATAGCGCAGGGTCGCCTGCACTGGCTCATGCAGTGAACGCTGCGCAGCGTCAGCCCTCGCTGGGATGCCACGCTCCTCGTAAACGCGTCCGCAATCGCGTGCGCAAGCCGTCGGCCGCCGCGGCTTTTCAGGTCGGACTCGCACGTCTTGCGTCCGTCGCGACAGCGTGCGTTAACCGAAAGGGCTAGATTGTCGCTGCTTTCAACGATCGCCTGTCCTCGGGACGAGGGCAGGTCGGGAGACACAGTTCGCTGGCCGTGTCGTCGGTCGGCAGCAATCGCGCGACTTTGGCGTCTTGCATCGGTCCACTCGCACCAGGACACCCCGCCCGGTTGGGTTGATTGATGTTCCCCAGCAGGCAGGTCTCCTGGCTCACGAAGCTTCGTCGACACCTACCTTCCCAACCGCAGCCCGGCCAGTGGCATCTTGGGCGTCAACACTCCGCTTACAGTTGCGGAGGCAGCCGTGGACTTGGGCGAAGTTTGCCCGCACTACGTTCCCTCTTAGCGTCGCTGGAAAATGACGCCCGTGCTGACGTCGGCCGACGAAACCAGAGATCTAACCGGGTCAACCCGATTTGAGCCGAACCGATTGGAACGTGCCGGTCCATGTGCAACAATTCATCCATGATCGCAGGAGGTGCTCCCATGGACACGGCCAAGGTTAGACAAACCCCATTTTGGACGGGCGCTCTGGTGGCAGTGGCGATTCTCTTCAGTTTCGCCTTGGCCTGCGGCATGCCCTTCGCAGCGCTAGGCGCGCTTGCGGCTCTGACACTTTCCGCCCGGGATGCAGCGTACCTTGCAGGTATCGGATGGCTCGCCAACCAGGCCATCGGCTTCGGCTTCCTTGGCTATCCGCTCGACGCGATGACGCTGGCCTGGGGCGCGGCATTGGGATTGTCGGCGCTGGCGGCGGTCGGAGGCGCGACGGTCGCGCTGCGCAGGGCGCGGGCTTCCGGCCCGGTCGCTCGGGCGGGCATAGCCTTCGTTGGGGCCTGGGCCGCGCAGCAGGGCGCTGTCCTTGCCGCGAGCCTCGTCCTCGGCGGCTTGAGCACGGCCTTTGCGCCTGCCGTTGTCTGGTTCATCTTCTGGACGAACGCCCTGGCCTTCGCCGTACTTCTCGGCGCCCAAGTTCTGGGCGCTCGGGCCGGGGTCGCCCGTCCGGCGTTCACTCAGCCAGCGGGATAGAAGATCGCACCCGGCAGATAGGCGCGCGGCACGTCCATGCCGGCGGGCAGCGCCCGGCCGGTCGCGAGATGATCCGGCAGA
Source organism: Pseudomonadota bacterium (assembly GCA_038750765.1). GTDB lineage: Bacteria > Pseudomonadota > Alphaproteobacteria > Rhodobacterales > Rhodobacteraceae > Psychromarinibacter. The sequence continues at coordinate 21,177 of JBCDGW010000005.1, forward strand.
AGATGAGTATGCGGTCCTGCCGGGGAGGCTCCTCCGGGGGGCGGGATCGGTCCGGACACCTCAATCCTACCAAGTGCGCTTTCGACAACCCTGACCGGGCTGTCTTCCACGAGTGTCGGCCCGATACGTGGTAAGGCCATATGCATTGCGCTGCCGGCGGCCGACATCAACGCGTCCAGTGCTGCCCCCGGAGTGCAGCGCACGCAGAACCGCGCCTCCTTGCGTCCGAGCCCAAGATCGAAGAGGTGCGCGACTCGGTCACCTGCATCGATCGCCGCGCGGTCCTCGCCAAGATCGGCGATGATGCCGGACACAGGCAAACGGCCCCGCTCCCGCTTGACCGCAAGCACGAGGCGCTGGCGTTCGGGCGGTGTCTCGAGCGGATCGAATGTGAGGGCTCGCACGTCGTCGTCGATCCGGAACCGCAGACGACCGCCTTCCGTCCTTGCGATGATCGAGGTGCCGTCCGCGTCGACCTCTACCGATCCACCTGGTCGCGCGGTGAACTCCGCGACGGCACCAACCACCCCAACGACCCACGTTCCCTCAGCCCCGCGCAGACTACGCAGAACAAAGTTCCGGATGTCCAATGTCTCCCACGGCAAGCGGCGGCAGCTGACGCCGAGACGTTCGAAGCGGGCTGGCAGGGCATTCCAGACAGCGGCGCGCCACGCGTCGGTCCCGGCGCGCCATTCGGCGATCTCGTCGCCGCTGCGGGCACAACCGAGGCACCATCCCGTGGCGTCGTCGAGCTTGCAGGTCCCGACGCAGGGGCTCGCCGGGCTCACCGCTCCGTCTCCGCGTGCTGCGGTGCAAGGGCGGGCAGGACCGCATCCAAACCATCAGTCAGCGCAGCGGGTCCGGGTTGCAGGATGAGCGGCGACTTGATCTCGAAAATGCGGCCGTGGCGCACGGCCGGAATGGTCTCCCAGCCCGGACGGGCCACGATCTTTTCCGCGCGCACCTTCTTCCCGCACCAGGAGGCGAGGATGACGTCCGGAGCTGCCGCGATCACCTGATCCGAGGTGACGATGCGATCCTTGGCCTTGTCCTTCCCGGCCAGGCCGGGGAAAGCCTCGCGGCCGCCCGCGATCCCGATCAGCTCCGACACCCAGCCGATGCCGGTGATCATCGGGTCGTCCCATTCCTCGAAATAGACCTTTGGGCGCGGCAGACCCTCGGCCCTCGCTGCAACCTTCGAGAGCCGCTGCGCATAGTGGTCGGCGAGCCGCGCGGCCCTTCGCGCCTGGCCGACCGTCGCGCCGAGATGCCGGATCATCGAGAGAATTCCGGCGACGTCGCGCTGATTGTAGGCCATGACCGCCACGCCAGCGCGGATCAGCTCCGCGGCGATCTCCGCCTGCAGGTCCGAGAAGGTCAGGACGAGGTCCGGCTCCAGCGCGAGGATCTTCGGTATGTCGGCCGAGGTGAAGGCCGAGACCCGCGGCTTCTCCTGCCGGACCCGTTTCGGGCGCACGGCATAGCCCGAAACGCCGACGATGCGATGCTCTTCGCCAAGCAGGTATAGCGTCTCGACCGTCTCTTCCGTCAGGCAGACGATGCGTTCGGGCGGGAACCGTTTCATGCCGTCATGTCGCGGCGCGCCGGGCCCGGGCGCCGCCGCGGCGACACCGTGCAGGCAGCGACAGCGGCAACGGCTCGATCGGCGGGCGGGTGGACGCGACGAGAAGATCGCAGAACACCGCGACGGCGGGCGAGGTTCGGATGAATGGCTGGGCCGCGTCGTAGGCGCGCATAGCTTCTTTCCGATAGTCGGCCATTGGCGGTAGCCATCCCAGCCATTGCATGTAGCCGAACTGACCAAGTTCAGAGGCCCGGGTCGATGAGATCGGACCTATATCGAGTTGGGAAATCGTGCGTTCCAGTAGCATCGCGCCCTCCGCGCAAGGGGGCGTGGGTCATCGGGCAGCGGCGATCTCGCGAGGCGTCTGTGGTCCATCTCGGTCTCTCCGGCCCGAAGCGCCCCGCCCGGGTTCAAGGTGACTGCGGTGCGCGGGGTGCGCACCGGAGATGGCAGGTCTCCTGACTTGCGGGTCGCCGCTTCCCCGAACCTTCCCGGGCCGTCCATGAAGCCGGACCTGCCCAGTGGTGCGTTTCGGGGTCGCTCACCGCTCACAGTTGCGGGGGCAGTCACGGAATTGAGCCAAAGCCCGCACCGCGTTCCCTTTTCACCCGACTCGACTAAGCCGGGCACCATCACGAGTAGGATTGCATGAGGAGCAAGGCCGAGTCGATCAGATTTCGGGTTGTATTCGAGGCCTCGTGCCTTGCACCCATCCGACGCGCCCGGGTCACGGCGCGGCTGCGTCACCGCGGCAGTGTTATGGTCTCGCGCAAGGTCACGCTTTCGAAATCCGTGACGAGGATCCGAAGGGACACCTCCCATTCGCCGGGCGTCGGCAATGTCACCGGACCGGCACGCCACAGTCCGTCTTCGCCGGGCTGCGCGTCGGTCCGGATCGGTTCGATCCCGGCGTCGGGCATGGCAAAGCCCACCTCGACCTCCTGCGGCACAAGCTCGGCGAAATCGCCGGTTTGAAAGGCAAGTTCGATTTCCAAAGGGCCGACGCGTCCAGGGCTCAACGTCATGTCAACCATGGCGCGGCCGGTGTGGATGTGGGCGTAGATCGGCTCAGCCGATACGGCGAGGGCTCGGGGTGGCGGCGTCAGGCGGAACCCGGATGCGAGCGCAAGAATGACGAGGCCGATCACGATCTCGAGGCGGATGGCGCGGGCAAGGCGCGGGCCGACGCCGGCTTGACCCTCGGCGAGTGCCGGCGTCAAGGTCAGACGGTTGCGCGCGGCGAGCGCCAGAAGCCCCAGGACGAGAACGAGTTTCGCACCGAGCAAAAGGCCATAGGACGAGCTTGCAAGCCCCGCGAGGTCGCCATCGGTTTGCGCCCAGGTCAGGGCAACCCCGGTGGTGATCAGCAGCGCGACGAGAGGGATCGCGAGATCGGAAAAGCGCCGCATCACCGACGCTGCGTCGGGTGCGCGCAGCGCGGAAAGAAGCGGGATGAATGCGCCCAGCCAGAAGATCAAGGCGACTGCATGAACCGCGATCGCAGGGGCGGTCAGCCAGCGGGGCGATGCCGCCGCGGCATGGCCCGAGACGGCGAAGGAGACGCCCGCGAGCGCCCAGGCGGCAACAGCGACTGGCCGGGTCATGCGATCTGCCCCATTGCCGAGCGCCATAAAGCTCAACGCGGCTGCGGTCACGGACAGGGTGACAGTAAAGGCGATGGGCGCAGCCAGAACCGCTTGCCATGGCGGCGCGGTGAGCAATGCACGTGGAGGCAGCGCCAGAAGATCGAGCCCCTGCGCGGCCAGCAGTGCGACACCAGAGGGCAGCGATAGAAGGCCGGCGATCTGCCCAAAACGGCGCACGGCGTCCGATGGCGGCCCTCGCAGGACGAGCGCGGCAAAGACGGCCGCGCCCACCGACAGGACGAGCGCGGTGGTCAGCACGAACCTAAGCGCTGCGACCAGCCAAGCCATGCTTCCGACCGGCTCTGCCGTTGTGGGCGGAACGGCCGAGGCAGCGCCCACATGGAAGGTAAGCGTGCCGCCCACCGGATGCCCGTCGGCCGACACGATCCGCCAGGATAGAAGATGCGTGCCGTCCCCGACAGTCTCGGGAAGCCGCACGGAGAGGTCCGCATTCTCCGCGGCCCCGTCGAGATCGACCGCCGCGCCGTCCGGGCCGATCAGGCGCAGGACCAGCGGAGAGACCGGTTCATTGAAGGTCAGGATGATCTCTGCAGGCGCGCTGTCCACGACAGCGCCCTCGGCAGGCTCTGAGGCACGCAGTTGAGCGTGTGCGAGCGCCTGCAGGGGAAGCAGCGTCGCGATTATTGCAGCGAATACGAACCGTCTCACGCGTTTGTCCATTCACCCCGAGACTCGATCTTTATTGCGGATCGGCGCGCGGTCCCCTTCATGGCGCAGGGGATCCCATGGCCGCCGCCAGGCCGAAGACCAGGCGGCGGCGCACGATCAGCCTCTCGATCTCACGAGGCCGGCAGGACCATCACGCCCGGGGCCGGTCCTTCCAGATCGTGGCCGTCCTCCCCAGCCGCGGGGATCTCGATCCAGCGCTCCGCGCCATTCGCACATTCCTGAACGACGGGCATGTAGAGTGTCTCGCCCGCCGGGATCCGATCGGTGACCCGCACCCGAAACACGAACTCGTCGTAGAAATCGTCGGGCAGTTCGCCGGTCCAGACGATCTCCTGCACGCCTTCGGTGACTTCGTTGCCCCACATCTCGTAGGTGTTCTCGTAGGGACCGGTCACGGTCTCGAGCTCCCAGCCTGCCTTGACCATCGGCTGTGCCGCGATGAGGCCTTCGGGGATCTGCACGCGGACCCGCAGGGTGGCTTCGCCGTCGCAGCCATGCGGCACGCGGATCGTGAGGCGCGCGGTCTGGCCCTGCACGACGTCCGCTTCGGCGAAGGTGGCATGGGCGCTGGCCTCGGAAGCGAAAGCGAGTGGCAGCGCAAGGGCGGCAAGTGTCAGAAGATGTCTCATGATGTCAGTTTCCTGGTTGATTCAGATTGGATTGTGTGCGCGCGCGAGGCCCTGAGCTTTTAAAGCTGCCGGGTTCCCGCGAACGGGTTGGTGCTTCATAGGGATGCGCGGCGCGACTGCCTCGCTGAATGGGCCGAGCAGGCTCGTGAACTCGGTTCAGGGTGTCTCTAGGAGCATCGGTAACTCAGTTGCCCAACCCGAACGGAGCCCGGTTGGGCCGCTGGTCCGAAACGGTCACGCGGATCGGGAAATGGGTGGAGCCCGTGCAGGCGGAACGCGTGCAGTTTCGAACGTGGCGCGCTGAAACGCTGGAGTTGGGCGGTCGACTGCAACCCAAGCAACAATGCGGGCGATTTCGGGTGCAGGAGGCACTTGCGAAAGCGTCTTCGCGATCACGCACGCGGGACACTCCGAGCTTGAATCCTCGTGATCGGACAAACCGCAGATGTCTGACAGCGAGCCTCCAGCAGCGAGGAAGGCCGCAATCGATGGATCGACCCCGCGCATTGGCTCGGGTCGATGAGCGAACGAAACCAAGATCAGCGACAGCACGCAGAGCGCCGACGCCAATCGACTCCACAGGAGACCACGAAGCAGGCTCATGGCACGAAGAGTATCGTTTGCACTTCGTTCCGGCAACTGAGGAACGCGGAGGCACGACAGCTGATCTGCGCTCCCGAGGCGACCACCTGAGGCGCAGCCGATGCTGCCCATCAGGTGCACGAAAAGCCGTTCGTTTGGCGGCATTCATGGTTACACCAGCTGATGGAATATCATAGAAACAATGACTTAGGCCCCGGTGAAGGTTGGATCTCAGGCCCATCGCCTCCACCAGCTCACTTTCTCCGCGATTCTCACGAGGCGCGAGGCACGGGGTAAGAGCCGCCGTTGCGCGGGATGCTCCGTCTATGATCCGGGTAGTGTGCATGCCACCAACCGCGCGTCGCCGCTATGCCAAACCGAAAAAGCGCATGTTCATCTGGGCTTGCCCTTCGAGTGCGGCATAGCCCTCCACGGTCTGGCAGCCCCTTGCGCGGGCGGCCTCAAGCAAGGGGGTCACGGGCGGTTTCATGATCATGTCGGTCACCAGCTGATCGGGGGCGAGGCGGCCGGGATCGATGGGCAGCGGATCAGCGGGGGCCATGCCCAGCGGTGTTGCATTCGCGACGATGTCCATGCCTTCGGGCTTGAGCGGCCCCGTTTCCACCGCCAGAGCAGGAAAGTGTTTGGCTAGCCCTGTCTCGATCACGGCGACCTTTGCCCGGTCCAGATCATTCAAGCGCAGGAGCGCGACACCCGCCTCGGCCAGCGCAAAGGCCATCGACGCCCCGGCGCCGCCTGCGCCGATGAGTTGCACCGATTTCCCGCTTGGGTCATGCCCAGCCGCCTTCAGCCCTGCCACATAGCCGACCCCGTCGAAGGCATCCCCGATCCAGCGGCCATCCGGGTCGATGCGGATCGAGTTCACAGCCCCCACCATCCGCGCGCGGGGCGACGCCTCGTCCACGACCGACAGCATGCGCGATTTATGCGGGATGGTCGGGATGATCCCGCGCAGATTTTTCATCGCCCGAAACGCGGCGATGCAGGTCTCAAACGCCTCCGCCGCGAACTGCACGGGCACGAACACCGCATCGATCCCGCGCTCGGCTGATAAGCGGTTGTAAAGATGGGTCGATTGCACCTGCGCAATCGGGTCGGCGATGACGATGTATAGCCCCGTCGTGCCGGTCACCTTGAGGGCAGCACCATCGTTCATCGCGCCATCCTTCGCCGATTGCTGGCCGTTGCGCCCAAACGCGGGCTCATGGCATGAGTTGGCCACCATTCACTTCGATGACTTGCCCGATGACATACGCGGCCAGCGTGTCGGATGCGAGAAACAGATAGGCCCCCACACAATCCTCAGCGATGCCGAGGCGGCCTTGAGGAATGGTGGCAAGCATCGCATCGAGTTGCGCCTGGGTGGAATAGCGCTCGTGAAACGGCGTGGTGATCACACCCGGCGCCACTGCGTTGACGCGGATGCCGTGGGCGATCCACTCTTTCGCCATGCCGCGGGTTACGTTGGAGACGAAGGCCTTTGACGAGCCGTAAAGCCCGGCGCCGCCGCCTGCGCCGTTCCGCGCCGCAATCGACGTTGTGTTGATGACGAAGCCGCCGCTCTCTTTGAGATGCGGGAACGCCTTTTTCGAGGCGATGACGATGGAGCGCGCGTTGAGATCCATCACCTCGTCATAGTCTTTGTCGGATATGTCGATATAGGCGACGCGCCGGACCATGCCGCCTGCATTGTTGATCAGCCCGTCCAAGCCGCCAAGCGCGTCTGCCGCCTCATCGACCAGGGCCGCCATAGCGTTGGTGTCGGAGGCATCGGCGCGGATCAGGCAGCCGCCACCGCCCTCGGATTTGATGCTTTCCAAGACCGCTTCGGCCGCGTCCTGGCTCGAATTGTAATGCACCCCGACCTGCGCGCCTTGGGCGCCGAATGCCTTTGCAACCGCAGCGCCGATGCCGGTTGAGGCGCCGGTTATCAAGATCCGCTTACCCGCAAATTCGGGCAATTTCATCGGCTGTGTCGACATCGGTTTCGCTCCCTGCGCAAAGACTTCTAAGCCGGCCTTGGGGCCGTGTGTGCTCGTAAGTAACTAAACAGTTCTTGCATCTTTGGCCATGGTCGAACATGCTTGGGCGATAATCGACAAACAAAAATCGTCAACGCAATTTGGGAGGAACGTATGAAATACGCTGCATTGGCAACTTGTGTCGCGCTTGTGTCCGGGGTCAGTTCAACTTCGGCAACCGAGCTGGTCGGCGCGGTTCAATTCAACGAAGATCACGCCTTCACCAAGGCTCTGCGCGAGTTTGAGCGGGTGGCAGGCGAGTGCTCTGGCGGGTCACTGACCTTCGACCTTCACATGAATTCCGAGCTTGGCCTCGAGAAGGACTACTTTGAAAACATGAGCCAGGGCATCGCGGTCGATTACGCCATCGTAAGCCCGTCGCACATGTCCACCTTCTCGCAGAAGGCGCCGCTGATGGACATGCCCTTCTTGTTCCGCGACCTCGATCATTGGAACGCGGCGATTGAGCAAGGGGCGCTGGAGCCGTTGGCCGCAGATGTGCTTGGTCAGGCCGACGTGCGCCTCATCGGCTATGCGGGCGGCGGTACCCGCAATCTGATCGTGAACAAGCCCGTTACCAATATGGAAGAGCTTGAAGGGCTGCCGATGCGGGTGATGGGGGCGCCGATCCAGACGCGCATCTTTGAAGCCATCAATGCCGCGCCATCGGTGATCGCGTATAGCGAGGTCTATAACGCGATCCAAACCGGCGTGATTGACGCCGCTGAGAACGAAGCTGCGGGCATCGAACAGATGAAGTTCTACGAGGTGGGCCCTGAAATCTCGCTCACCCAGCATGCCATCACCGTTCGGCCGATCGCCTTCTCCAATGCCACGTTTGAGCGCCTGACCGCTGAAGAGCAGGCCTGCGTGCTCGAAGCGGGTGCTGCCGGCGGAAAGCTGGGCCGTGACATCGAAAGCAGCCAGGACAGCGAAAAGCTGTCGGCGATGGAAGATGCGGGCTTGCTGACGACGCATGAGTTCACCGAGCGTGACAAGCTGCTTGAGCTGGCCGGTCCAGTGAAGCGGGCTTATGCGGAAGAGTTGGGCGCGCTCGACGTGCTCGAAGCCATCGAAGCTGTCCAGTAACAAGACTTGGGTCCTGCGCGGCACGGCGCGGCGCGGGACCCTGCCATCCTCCAAGGTACGAGACGCGCGATGCGGATGATCCTGGAAGGCTATTACCGCCTTCTAAAGTTCCTTCTTACCTTTTTGATGGCTGCGCTGATCATTCCGGTATCGATGCAGATCTTGAGCCGCTACACCGGCTTGGTCCCGCGCTACATCTGGACTGAGGAAATTGCGCGGTTCTGTTTCGTCTGGATCATCATGATCGGGTCGATGATCGCGGTGCGCGACGGCACCCATTTCGACGTCGATGTGCTGCCCCATAGCGCAAACCCCGCGGTAGAGTTTGCCGCGAAGATTTTCGTCTATCTGGCCATCCTAGTGATGGCGCTGTCGTTTCTGTGGTGGGGGATCGACTTTTACGTGCTGGGCGCACGGCAACGCTCTGAGATCTTCGGGCTACCGATGTGGATGATCTACGTCGCGTGGCCGATTGCCGGGGGCACTTGGACGATTTTCACCCTTGAGCGGATCGTCGATGAGTATGGTAAGCTGAGACGGGGAGAGCTTGATGGGGCCCGGTGAAGTTGCTGCCATCTTGTTCGGGACGTTCGGGCTGCTGGTTTTCCTTCGGGTTCCGGTGGCATTTGCCCTTGGCCTGGCCGTGGTGCCGGTGTTCTTCATCGAAGACCGGCTAACGCCCGTTCTGCTGATGCGCGAGATGTTCAAGAGCTACAACGCCTTCGTCCTTCTCGCGGTGCCGTTTTTCTTGCTCGCCGCTAACCTAATGAATTCGGCCGGTATCACCGACCGGCTGATCCGACTGGCCCGCGCGCTTGTCGGTCATTTGCCGGGCGGTGTCGGTCACGTGAATGTCGTGGTGTCGATGATGTTTGCCGGGATCTCGGGCTCCTCCACAGCGGATGCGGCGGGCATTGGGTCACTGCTGATACCGCAGATGAAAAAGGAGGGGTACGATTCCTCTTTTGCAGTGGCGATCACGGCCTGTTCCAGCGTTATGGGCGTGATCATTCCGCCCTCGATCCTGATGGTCGTTTGGGGCGGTCTCATGTCGGTCTCAATCGGCGGGCTGTTTCTGGCCGGGGTTATCCCTGGGGTCCTGATCGCGGCCTCGCAAATGATCACGGTGTACATCTACGCCAAGCGCCGCGGCTATCCGGTTTACACCCGCGCGACGATTGTTGAATTGCTGATCGCGGCGGGGGGTGCCTCGCTGGCGCTGATGACGCCGCTGATCATCGTGGGCGGCATTGTCGGCGGCTTTTTCACACCGACCGAGGCCTCCGTTGTGGCCGTGATCTACTCGCTGGCGCTGGGCGTGTTCGTCTATCGCTCCATCACGCCAAGCCAATTGCCGCATGTGCTCTACGACAGTGCCCGGTTCGCGGCGATTACGCTGTTTTGCATCGGCACCGCGTCGGCATTCGGATGGTGCCTGGCCTATTTCAAGATCCCCGCGCTTCTGGTGGATCAGATCGATCAACTGGGACTTGGCGTTGTGGGAACGGGGATCATGTGCGCGCTGGCGTTCTTGCTGATTGGGATGTTCATCGACGCAATCCCCGCGATCATCATTTTGGGCACGGTGCTGTTTCCGGTGACGCAGCATGTTGGGATGCACCCGATCCACTTTGGCATCATCGGCATCATGAGCCTGGCATTCGGGCTGGTCACACCGCCTTACGGGCTGTGTCTTTTGATCAGTTCGGCGATTGGTGAGATCCGTCTTGTGGACGCGCTCAAGGATGTCGTCGTCATCCTATTGCCGATGGTGTTCATCTTGTTGATGATCATCCTGGCGCCTGACTTGATCTTGGCGCTGCCGCGCTGGCTGATGCCCGCCTTTATCCAGTAGATGCGTTACAGTCTGACATGCAGACCTGTCGCTTGCTGAGATGAGAGGGGCGCGGCGCGGAAAAGAGGTCTCACGCGCCAGCGCCCAAGCACTTACCAAGAATTGTAGCCCAAGAATTTACCCGACATTTCGATCTTCACCCGGTCGCCTTTTTCGTGGGGCACCTTCGTGATCTGCATATCGAAGTCGATGGCGGACATAATCCCGGTACCGAACTTCTCCTCGATCAACGCTTTGATTGTCGGTCCGTAGACGCCCACGATTTCATATAGCCGATAAATGCAGGGATCGGTGGGCACGGATTGTTCCCACACCTTCGTCGGCGGCTCTTCGAGGACGCTCACCGCCTCTTGCGGCAGGCCCATCACGCTGACGATCGCCTCGGCCTTGTCCTTCGGCCAGCCATTCATGCCCATGCAGGCGGAATGGGTCCAGACGGGCGACATGTCGATCTTCTCGGCGATTTCTTCCCAGCTCAACCCGGCCTGCTTTTTGGCCGAGAGGATCATCATGGTGACGTCTTCTTTGGTCATCATTTGCGGGACTTGGAAATCTTTCATGTGTTTTCTCCGTAAAGTGCGGGGGCAGCGGCGGCTGCAATGGGAGCCCCGGCTAGTGACGCCAGGCCGCGCGCAAAGCTATTCAGCCGCAAAGGGCAGCCCGGTATCGATGGGGTACTTCTCGTCGCGAGACCATTCGTTCCAGGAACCAAAGTAAATCCGCACGTCTTTAACGCCAGCCTCTTTCAGCGCGAGGAACGAATTAGACGCGCGTGCACCCTTGAAGCAGTAGATGTAGACGGTCGTATCCTGGGTGATCCCGACCGTCGCGCACTCGGCCAGAACCTCGTCTTTCGACTTGATCATCGGCCCGTCAGGCGTGGGCTTCATCATCCGGTACCATTCGATCCAAACCGCGCCGGGGATACGCCCTTTACGGGGACAGAAGTCTTTGCCGTAAGGCGATGAGCTTTCTGCGACCCATTCGTCGACATCGCGCACGTCAAGGATAGCCACGGCGGGATCGTTCAATGCGCTGACCACGTCATCGGCGGTCAGCATCAAGCTTGCGCCAGCAGGATCAACTGGGAACTCGGCGGCGACCGGGCTGCTGGGCTCGGTCGTCGTGGGCAGGTCGGCAGCGCTCCAAGCGTCAAGGCCGCCATGCAGCACTTTGATCGACGGATAGCCAAGGTAAGAGAGCAGGTAGTAGCCCCGGCAGGACTGGCCAAACCCGGTATTCATCGACTGCTCGTAAAGCACAGCGGTTTTTGAGCCGTCGAGCCCGGTCTCTCCAAACGCCTCGGCAAACTTGCCGGTGAGCTCGGCCATACCCGCCGGGTCAGACGTGGCGAGATAGGTGAAAATGTCATGCAGGTTAACCGCGCCGGGTATATGGCCCGCGGCGTAACTGTCTGGGTCACGGGTGTCGATGATGACGATGCTATCTGCGTCCATCGCCTTGAGTTCGGCGGGTGAGATTAGAACAGAAGTCATGCCGCGGTCTCCTCGGCTGGCGGCAGCTCAGCGAGCATTTTCTTGAGCTGCTTTGTGGCAGGGGTAACAATCCCGATGAAATACGCTTCGCGCACCCGTCTTTGCGCCTCGCCGCGCCCGATATAGCCGCGGGCACCGCAATGGAGCATAGCGTTATGGGCGGCTGACATCGCTGCCTCACCGCCGTCGAGGCGCGCGCGCACCACACGGCGGAAATAGGCCATAGTGGGCTCAAACGGGGTTTTGGCGAGGGTTTCCACCTCATCACGCAACGCCTTGAACTTCTCTTCGAAGTCTTCGGGCTGTTCGTCGAGATATTTGTTCACATGCCCTAGCGGCCCCTGGACTGACTTCATCAGCGCGATTGAGCTTTCGATCATCCCCAGCGCCATGCCGCATTGCATCAGTACGAAACCCGCCCGGATCCGCTTGAGATACGCATCGATCGGGTCGGCGAGAATAAACTTGTCCTCGATCAGCACATCTTTGAGGGCGACGGCCACGGTCGCCGTGCCGCCCATCGCCATAAAGTCGTGATCGACGGTCAGGCGCACACCCGGCGCATCGGCTTTGACCACCGCCATGACACGGTGGGGCGGGTCTTCACCTGCGACTTCAAACACGACCGCAAAGTAGCCGTCATCCTCGACATTCGACACCCAGGGCAGGTTGCCCTTCACCCGATAGCCGCCATCGACGCGCGTCGCCTTCAGGCGCATCTTTTCGATGCCGAAGAACGTCTTCATCGGGTTTGACAGCCCGGTACCGCCCAGCACTTCGCCCGACGCAATCTGAGCGCCCACATTGTCCTTGAGCCACTGATTGTCAGAACAATGGATGTACCACGCCAACGCGTTTTGGCACCACATGCAGAACGCGGTCGAGGTGCACAGCGCTCCCGCCTCGCGCATCAGGTTGATCGTTGTTCCCAGATCGGCCGTATCGCCTTGCGGCAGATGGGTGGCATAGGCGCCTGCGGTGCCGAACGCGTGCATCACGTCCTTCGGGTAAAGGCCGACATCGATCTCGCGCACCTTGGGTGCCAGCTCATTCTCGGCCACCGAGGTGAACAAAGCCGCATCCGCGATGCGGGTCGAAGCGTCACAGTTTTTTACGTCGTGCGTTGTCATCGTCGCATCCTTCACGTTGGGCTGAGTGGCGCGACGGACAGGGTGTGCCCGCCGCGCCGTGTTGGCTCAGACAGCTTCGGCCACCATGTTCACAGGGCGCGAGAAGGTATTGAAGACAGGCGACCACTGGATGACATGCTGCACCAGCGCGTCCACCTCGGACTTGGGCACGCCGGTTGCTTCCATGTCCACCTTGATGCGCACATCGGTAAAGCCTACGGGCTTGTCGCTGAGATCACCGGTGCCCCAAACGGCGGTGATGTTGAGATCACCCTCAAGCGCCAATTCCAGCTTTTCAACGGTCCAGCCCTTGGCGACCGCGTTGGCGTGGAGGCCAACGGCAACGCATGACCCAAGCGCGGCCAGCGACGCCTCGGACGGGTTTGGCGCGGTGTCGTCCCCCAAAAGCCCCGGCGGCTCATCGACGATGTAGGGGTCGAGGTCGCGGATATAGTTGGCATGGCGGAACTTGCCTTCAGCCACCGTCTTACACGAAAGCGTCTTGACCGCTTTCGGGTCGGCTTTTCCTTTTTCGATCAGGCCTTCCAGCCCAGTTTTGTCGATAGGCGCCAGGCACCCTGTCAACACGGTTGCTGCTTCTGACATGGTTACTCCTCCAGTTTAAAGCGATGAGAATTCATTCCGAGCGGACCCAGTTGAGCCGCTGAACGGCCTGTTGGCACAGAAAGTCCAAGGCGAAGCCGATCACGCCGATGATCACGACGGTCGCGGCCAGCCGATCGTATTCCAGCGTGTCGCGCGCATCGTTGATCGCGTAGCCAAGCCCTGATGTGACGCCGAGATATTCCGCCGGTACGAGCACGATCCACGCCACCCCGAGCGCGAGGCGGACGCCGGTGAAGATATCGACCGCCACGGCCGGCAGGATCACCGTCGTCAGCATGTGCCAGGGCCGCGCGCCTAGATTGCGCGCCACCTTCAGCCACGCCGGATCGATACGGCGCACCCCTGAAGCGGTGGCGAAAACGATCGGCCACACCGCCGCCACGGCGATTAGGAAAATGATTGCGGCATCCCACGTGTCATAGGCCATCACCGCAATCGGCATCCAGCTGAGCGGTGAGATCATCCGCAGAAACTGAAACGGGATATTGGTGACGGCGCGCAGCACCGCCAGCCGACCGATCGCGATGCCGAGGGGCACGCCGATGAGGATTGCGATCAACAGGCCGTAGCCCACCCGCATCAGCGACGGCACGGTCATCGCCCAGGCCTCGCCTGACGCCACCATCTCAGACAGACGGCTCAACGCGGGTTTCGGCGCGAAGTCAGCGAACGCAAACATGTCAGGGCTGGCAGCAACGAGGCGACCGCCGGCCCACCAAACGCCGAACAAAACAGCCATGCCGGTTGCCGCATAGATAAGCGGCATCCAGCGCGGCGATAGCGCTAGGGATTTTAGGCTGACCGTCGGCGCCGCGTTGCTCTCGGCAAGGCTCACAGCGCAAGCACCTCTTCGCGATTGAACGGATCGCCCGGGTTCACCGATGGGTCGTTCAGCCACGCTGGGTTGGCGTCGAGCGCGTTCTTCACGAAGCTGTAATCGACCAGATCGTCGGCGACGAATTGGCTGTCGAGCCCCTCGAGGAACGCGGTATCGCCCGACACGACGGTGTCTTTCATGCTGTCGACCATCAGCTTGGTGGCCGACGGATAGGGCCAGGGCTGGAAGTCGATCCGGCCGTTTTCCCACTCGCTGAGATGCTGAACCGCGCCGCTGTCTTTATAATCGGGCTCGTCATAGGTGGTCATGGCACGCTCGACGACCGGAGCAGGGGCCGGGAGATAGCCCGCGCCGTCCTTCGACAGCATGTAGGCCACCTCTTTCTTGTTCTCCGAGGCGTAGATCGCCCCGCGCACCGCGGCATTCACCACCTTCTGGGTCCATTCCGGGCGCGCTTGTGTCGCCTCTTCGTGCATGCACACCACGCAGCAGGGATGGTTTTTCCAGATATCCCCGGTAAAGCGCAGCATCCGCGCGCCAGCCTTAAGCTCGCCCAGAGCGTTAAACGGCTCAGCCACGATGTAGGCGTCCAGCTTACGCGCCGCGAGCGCGGGCGGCATGTCAGGCGGCGGCATCACTTGGAGGTTGCACTCGTTGGCAGCCAGTTCGGCGCCCTGGGGCTTGATCACCGGCGTCACGCCCGAGGTGCGCAGAGCATATTGCAGCACGATATTGTGCATCGAGTACCAGAACGGCACGGCCACCTGCTTGCCGCCAAGCTGGCTGAAGTCGGTGATATCGGTATGGCGGCCGACCACGATGCCCGAGCCGTTGGTATGGGCCCAGGACATCACCTTAACTGGGAAATTGTTGTTGTAGCGCATCCAAACCGGGATCGGGTTGAGGAAGTGCACCAGGTTGAACTTGTTGGAGACAAAGCCCTCCACCAGCGGCGACCATCCGCGGATTAGCGTCGGCTGTTCGGCCTCAAGCCCCTCATCCTCAAAGTACCCATTGGCATGGGCCACAAGCAGCGCGGTGGCGTCGGTGATCGGGATGTAGCCGATGCGGACGACCTCGTCCTCTTGGGCATATGACTGGGTCGGCAGCGCGGACAGCAAGCCGCCGAGACCAGCCATCAAGCTGCCCCTGCCGAGCAAATCCAGCGCGTCGCGGCGCGTGTAGTCTGCTTTGTAGGCCTCTTTGGCCCACCTCTTTTCGTCGCGGTAGCTGTCGGTCATCGGTGCATCCTCGCTGCGTGCGGTCATCCCTAGTCGTCTGATTTGCCTGCAATTTTCGCGTATAAACGCTCTATTCTCGAAACCTCTGATTGAAAGGCGGTGCTCGTCTCGGCCCGGTCCTCTTCCGAAAGCGCGATGGTGGTATCGGCCGCCGCGCGGCCCGGGCTCGACTGAAACAGGATCGTGCGATCGGCCATCGCCACCGCCTCTGACACGTCGTGGGTGACGAGCACGGTGGTTAGATTTGTGTCCTGCGCGATGCGTCTGACGTCCTTTTGCAGCCCGCGGCGGGTGAACGCGTCGAGCGCCGAGAAGGGCTCATCCAAGAACAGGATGTCTGGCTCCGGCGCCAAGGACCGCGCAAGGGCGACGCGCTGCTGTTGCCCGCCTGAGAGGTCTTGGACATTGCGGTCGGTAAACTCCGACAGCTCCACCAGGTCGAGCACATGCGGAATGCGCTGCGGCGCGGTGGACCGGCGACCGCCGAAGCGCAGGCCAAGCTCGGCGTTTTGCCACACCGTCATCCAGGGAAAGAGCGAGGGCGCCTGAAACATCATCACCCATTGCGGCGCTGGACCCTTGACCACCTCGGTGCCGATACGCACCTCGCCCGTTGTTGGCGCCGTCAAGCCCGCCAGGATGTGCAGCAACGTGGACTTGCCGCATCCCGACCGCCCGACAAAGGCAACGATCTCACCTTTGGGGATGCTCAACGAGACGTCTTTGAGGACAGGCAGACCGCGTCGGTAGGCGTGGCCAATGCCCGACGCCATCAGAAACGGCTCTTTCTCGGGGCGCGTGGCCGGGGCCTCGCCTGGATGCGGCATTCTGGTCAAAGCGTTCATCACGATGCTCTCGCGTCTGAAATCGAACAGATCTGTGCGATAAATGATGCATGCCGGTGCGAAGGGGAGTCAAAATCGCCCGCAAACAGGTCGTGATGAGAAAATTCCGCAAAAACGGCTCTTTTTTGTGCGATTGGGTGGCAATACCACCGATGCATGCCTCTATCTTAGGCCTTGAGACGACGTAAAGCAGCCGCTAGGCTGTACTGAAATTAAACAGATCTGTGCGACGACACGACATGCTCGATTCGAAACGCTCTCTTGATGATGCTGGCGGTGTGGCGCCATGGACGGCAATTGGCCGACCAGCGAAATCAGCGCGACAGCGCATTCTGGTGACCGCGATCGAGCTCTTCTGTCGGCACGGTTACGAGGCGATTGGCGTGGACGTGATTGCGCAAGCGTCGGGGGCATCGAAATCGACGATCTACAAGCACTTTGACAGCAAGGAGAAACTGATCGCCGCCGTCCTTGAAGAAGAGGGGGCCACGTGGCGCGCGTGGTTTTACGGCGAGCTCGGCAAATTCGAGGGGGACGCCCGCGACCGAGTGCTCGGCCTCTTTGAGGTGCTCGAAAGCTGGTTTAGCGACCCGAACTTCTACGGCTGCGCCTTTCTCAATGCGATCAGCGAAGCGGCGTGCGACGATCAACGGCCCCGTGCCCTGGCGGATGTCCACAAATCTCATCTGCTCGCGTGGCTTCACGCCCAAGCGCTCGAGTTAGGAGCGGCGCCAAAGGAGTTCACTCAAGCGATGATCGTCTTGATCGACGGGGCGATTATGGCGGCGCACGCCTCGAAAGACGCCACCTTCGCGAAGTCTGGCGGTTTGCTCGCGGCCTCGCTGTTGGACACCCAACTGCCCGCAGCAGGGGTCTAGACGGCGTCCGTGCCCGTGCGTCATGATGGTCATCCACGCAATCTAGCAGGCTTTTGTCTTTGACCCGCAATCCTATCGTGCAGTCGTTTTGGGACGAACCAACCGGCAGTTGGCAGTATGTTTTCCATGATCCTGCAACGCTGAAGGGGGCAATCGTCGATCCGGTTTGGAACTTTGACGCCAATAGTGCAACGACCGATACGCAGAGCGCGCAAGCCATCCTCGACTATGTCGTAGAGACCGGGATCGATGTGGACTGGGTGCTGGATACCCACCCCCACGCCGATCATTTCTCTGCTGGGCCTTGGCTCAAACAGCACCTCAACGCCAAGACTGGCATCGGCGAGAATGTCACCGGTGTGCAGAGGCTGTGGCGTGAGATCTATCATCTTGGCGATGCGTTGACCTGCGACGGCAGTCAGTGGGACCGGCTCTTTGCGGATGGTGAGCGGATTCGTCTGGGTGAGTTGGACGTAGATGTCCTGTTCTCGCCCGGTCACACACTGGCGTCGGTGTCCTACATTGTCGGCGATGCGGCGTTCGTTCATGACACGCTGATGATGCCCGATTGCGGATCGAGCCGCGCTGATTTTCCTGGCGGTAGCTCAGCCGACCTCTACGACAGCGTTCAGCGCATCCTCGCATTACCGTCCGACACCAAGCTGTATATCGGCCATGATTACCGCCCCGGCGGCAGAGCACCCGCAAACTGCGCTACCGTTGCTGAGCAGAAGGCGGACAACATTCATTTCAAGAATGACATTAGCAAGCTGGATTATTGCGCGTTGCGTGATGCCCGAGATCAGACCTTGCCACTGCCACGGCTGATGCTTGCAGCGTTGCAGGTAAACATCCGAGGCGGTCGCCTGCCGCAACCAGAAGCGGATGGCAAGTCCTACCTCAAAATCCCGCTGAACGCCTTTTCAACGGAATAACGCTGCGACCCTCACCTTTTGGCGTGTCGCCAGCGCGTTCAGAGCGGTCTGGGACGCGCCTGCGTTTTCCCTCGGTTAGGCCTTAAACCTTTATTTTGCCACGCAATCGGGTTGGGTTTGCCGCGGTGCCGGGTGTATGGTGCCAAATGCACCTGTGAAATTTACGGAAGGTAAATGGAAGACACCCCACTCTTGGTGACCCTTAATCTCGCTGCCGCATCGGCATTGCTAATCTGGTCAGTGCGTCTGGTGCGTACCGGATTTGAACGCGCTTTCGGCGGCAACTTGCGGCAATGGTTGCGCCGCTCGACGGACAATCGCGTGGCTGCTGCAACCACCGGCACCGCCGCCGCCATCGTCTTGCAAAGCTCAACGGCGGTTGCGCTGTTATTGGCGGGCTTCATGTCGGCGCGCACGATTGGCGTAACCGCCGGGCTTGCGGTGATCCTCGGCGCCGATCTTGGCTCGGCCATCGTAGTGCAGATCCTAACCTCGCCGATCTCAACGATGATGCCGCTGCTGCTCCTGGCCGGGGTGATGCTGTTTCTGCGCAGCGCCCGGCGCAAGTCGCGGCAAATCGGCAGAATTCTGATCGGGCTGGCGCTGATCTTTTTGTCACTCGACCTGATACGCGATGCCAGCGCGCCGCTTTTGGAGAGCAATTCGGCGCGTCTGGCGATGGCCTATCTCGCCGATGATATTATCACCGCGTTTTTCATCGCTGCGGTGTTTGCTTGGCTGGTGCATTCGAGCGTGGCCGCCGTTTTGCTGTTTGCCACGCTTGCAGCACAGGGCATCCTGCCTTTGGCGGCTGCTTTCGCGATGGTCCTAGGCGCTAATCTAGGCGGCGCCTTTATCGCCTTCTACCTCACCTTAGGCGCCGAAACCGAGGTGCGCCGCGTCATTTTGGGCAATCTGATCTTGCGCGGCGGGGGCGCCTGCGCGTGCGCGGTGCTGTTGTTCTTGCAGGTGGCGGATGTCGAGGCGCTTCTGCCCGGTGACGGCGCGCAGCAAAAAACGCTGAGCCTGCATCTGGTATTCAACGGCGGGCTGCTGCTGGCAGGGCTCTTGTTCTTGAAACCGGTGACGGGATTGGCCGGGCTGCTCCTCGGCGGTACGGCCGGCCCGGGGCCGGACGGGTTGATACGCTCAGCCCTCGATCCTTCGGTAAAAGGGCAGCCTTCGCGGGCGTTTGCCTGCGCGCAACGCGAGCTTGTGGCGGTAAGCAACCGCATCGAGATCATGCTCCGCGACGCGATGGGGTTGTTCGATGTCTATGACGAAGTGATCGCCGAGCGCTTGCGCCAAGAGCATGACGAAGTCACCCGGATGTCGTTCGACCTGCGGGTTTATCTGTCCGGGATCAAAAGCAGCAACCCGCGAGAGGATACGGGAACGCGGGCGTTCGATCTGGCCGATATCGCGGTAAACCTGGAATCCGGCGCAGGCGTAATCGGCGACAAGATGATCGACCTTGCCCGGGAAAAGAACCTGGAGAGTACCAACTTCTCCGATCAAGGATGGCGCGAATTGTCGGATTTTCACGATAAGGTTCTGCGCAATATCCAGCATGGTATCGCGGTGTTGATGTCAGAAGATGTGGGCGCCGCGCGGGAATTGGTGGAGCAGAAGGAAATCATCCGTGAGGTGGAGCAGGCGCTGCAACGCAACCATCTTACCAGGTTGCGCCAGGGACTTGCTGAATCGATTGAGACAAGCGCGATTCATATCGATCTGTTGCGTTCCCTCAAGATGCTCAACACCGCGTTCGCGATGGTGGCTTACCCGCTGCTGAAGGAACATGGGGAACTGCTCAAAAGCCGCCTGGCCAATAGCTGAGCGCGCCCAGAACGACCGGGCGGTTGCGCGCCGCCCGGCAGCCTTGCTTTTGGGTTAACCCGTCGTGCGGCGCACCCCGGTTTCGCGTACCACCGGGATCCAGATGTCCCGCTGGGTGGTGTAGTAGGCATCCACTTCGGCGGGCGTCATCGGCGCTGGGACAAGCGCGCCCAGATCGGTGAGCTGCGTCTTCACCGCGTCGGATTGAACGATGGCGTTGACCGCCTCATTCAGCTTGTTGACGATCTCGTCCGGCGTGCCAGCGGGGGCAGCAAAGCTGTTCCAGGTCTGCGACACGAAGCCGTCGAGCCCGGCCTCCGAAATCGTCGGCAGGTCCGGCATCGCGGCCAACCGCTCGGGCGCGGCCACGCCGAGGCTGCGGACAGCGCCATCGCGGATCTGCGGGACACCGCTCAGCGCCGGAATGAACTGGAACGTCAACCGCCCGGCGATGGTATCGCGCAACGCCTCGCCGCTCTTGGGGTAGGGCACATGGGTGATGTCGAGGCCAAGCTGCGATAAAAACAGCGCGCCGGTGATATGCGTTGTGGTGCCAGCAGGGCCCGAGCCGTATTGATAGGCGCCCGGATCGGCGCGCAGCTTCTCGATGAACTCTTCGAGATTGGCCGATTCCTCGGCATTGTTGACGAGCATGACCATCGGCACCTCGTTCATCATTGCCACGCCGCGCAGCGTGTTGGTGATGTCGACGGGAAGCGGCTCGAACAGCGCGATATTGTGCACCAGTTGCGAGGACGTGCCGACGAGCAGCGTGTAGCCATCGGGATCGGCGTTGCTGACCGCTTCGGTCCCTTGCATGCCGGAGGCGGAGGAGAGGTTCTCGACCACGATCGACTGTCCGAGCGCACCCTCGAGCTGCTCAGCCACCAAGCGGGCGACGACATCCGCGTTGCCGCCTGCGCCCGATGCCACCACGAGACGGATCGGGCCGTCGCTAGGCCATCCCATGGCGCGAGCAGATCGCGGCAAAAGGCTGACAAACGGCGCCGCCAGGGCGGTACCAAGAAGTGAGCGTCTGTTGATCATAGACTGTCCTCCGTCAATGAAACGATTTATCAGCGCCTGCGTTGACGCTGCGTCACACCATCTCGGTTCCCTGAGTGTTTTAATCAAGTTTTACGGTGCGCATTTGGCTGTTTTTCGCTATCGTCGCCCGGAAAACTTTTGCGAAGAGGACATCGCAATGGTCCGCAATCGCTTTTTCCGCGCCATTCTTGTGCCTGACCTCGGGGCGCCGATCTTTATCGGGCTGCTGGGGGCGGTGATGTTCGCGCTTGCCAAGACCCAACCGGCTTGGCTCGATCAGCGGATTGGCCCCGGCCTCTTCGCGCAATGGCTGTCAGCGGCGGTGATGGGCATGTCGCTTGTTTGGTTGGTGGCCGCGTGGGCCGAAGGGACTTGGCGGGTAACGGCTAGCCGCGACGCCGACGATAGCCCGTCATTGCTATCAGGCCTCGGGTTACTATCGGGCGTTGCGGTCTTTGCCCTCGCGATGCCGGTCGCTGGTATGGTGATCGCCTGCGCGCTGACGGCTCTCGTCGTCAGTTTGGGCGCGGGAGAACGCGGTTGGATCGCGCTGCTTCTCTCAGCGGCATCGGGGGCGGGCGCCGCGCTGGCCATCGGGCTCACGCTGTTGCCCCCGGGCACGCGGCTCTGGCCACCGGGGTTCTGAATGGAGGGCATGACCGCTTGGATCGGCGAGTTGGGCGCGATCCTCACCCTACAAAACCTGATGCTGTGCTTCACCGGCGCGCTTGTCGGCACGGTCACCGGCGTGTTGCCAGGCATCGGACCAGCGGCAACGCTGGCGCTGTTACTGCCGCTCACCTACACGCTCGAGCCAGCGGGCGCGCTGATCATGCTGGCGGCGATCTATTATGGCGCGCAATACGGCAGTTCGACCACCGCGATCCTGCTCAACCTACCCGGAGAAACCTCGGGCATCGTCACCGCGCTCGACGGTCATCAATTGGCGCTGCAGGGCAGGGCGGGCCCCGCTATTGCCATCGCGGCTCTGGCCTCGCTGTTCGCCGGGCTCGCCTGCGCGCTGTTTATCGCGTTCGCAGCGGGTCCCATCGCGCAAGCCTCGCTGTTGATTTCCCCCGCGGGCCTGGCGGGGCTGATCGCGCTAGGGCTGTTTGCGGCCGCGGTGATTGCGCCGGGCAAGCCCTTGGCCGCGATCACCCTGATCCTGTTGGGCGCGTGCCTGGGCTTGGTGGGCACGGATTCAGGCGGCGGTATGCCGCGCTTCACCCTGGGTCTCACCGAATTGCGTGACGGGATCGGTTTTATGCCGCTGGTGATGGGCCTTTTCGCCATCGCCGAATTGATCCGGGTGCTGGAAACCGGGGGCCGGCCTGAGCGGATCGCGCCGGTGCGCTGGCCATGGCCTACCCGCGCAGATCTGCGCGCAAGTTGGGCGCCCACCTTGCGAGGCACCGCGATCGGCGGTCTGCTGGGGGTGATCCCAGGCGTCAGCACAGTGATGTCCTCGCTGGCTGCACGCGGCGCCGAACGCGCGTTTGAGACCAAAGACGCCCCCCTAGGCCAAGGGGCGATGGCAGGCGTGGCGTCGCCCGAGGCTGCCAACAACGCCTCCGCTCAGAGCGCGCTGGTGCCGCTCTTAACCCTCGGTATCCCTGGCAATCCGGTGATCGCGGTGCTAGCGGGCGCGCTGATGATCCAAGGTATTGCCCCGGGGCCCAGCTTCATCGCGGCGAACCCCGACCTGTTCGGCGCGCTCATCGCCAGCCTGGTCGTGGGCAATATCATCCTAGTGATCTTGAACCTCCCCTTGGCGGGTGTCTGGGCCTTACTCCTGCGCATTCCTTTCCGCACGCTGGTGCCGCTGATCATCGTCTTCGCCGTCATTGGCGTGCATTCGGTGCAGCGCTCGCTGTTCGATGTGTGGCTGATGCTGGGTTTTGGCGTTTTCGGGTGGACCCTGGTGCGTCTGCGGCTTGAGCCGACGCCGATTGTGCTGGGCTTTATCCTCGGCCCGGCTTTTGAGGAATATCTGCGCCGAACGCTGCTTTTCTCGCGCGGCGATATGGGTGTCTTTCTCACCGATCCCATGAGTGTCACCTGCCTGCTGATCATCGCAGCAGGGACCGCAATGCTACTTTGGCGCCGGGTGCGGGGCAGGGCGGTCAATCGACCGGCAGAGTAGCCGCCCGCGGATTTGGTGCGCGTCACCCGCAATCGCTGTAATCCGACGCCAAGCACGCCCGCGCTCTGCGGTGTGCATTGGCCCTTTGACGCTGGGTGAGCAAGTCAGCCAATTGCGCGACCAAGTCATCGGCCCCGGCCACATCGCGTTCTGCGGCGATCACCGCCCAGATGTAAGCGGGCTCGTAATCGCCCATCATCCGGTAGATGCGCGCCAGATTATTCTGGGCTTTCGCGTTCCCCTGAAGGGCTGCGGCGCGCGACCAATGCGCTGCTTGCGTTAGGTCTTTCTCAACCCCGCGGCCCAGAGCATAAAAGAGGCTCAGGCTCGTCTGGGCATCGGCTTGGCCCTGTTCGGCGGCCAGTTGAAACCAGCTTGCCGCCTCGGCATCGTCTTGGCCCACGCCCGCCCCCGTTTCATAGACGAGCCCCAGATTGTTTTGCGCCAGCGGATGGCCCTGCTCCGCGGCTAACCGGTACCATCTGATCGCCGCCGCTTGATCCTGGGCCACCCCGCGCCCGAGCTCATACAGAAGCCCGAGGATGAATTGCGCATTGGCCTCACCCTGATCGGCGGCCAGGCGATACCAGCGGATCGCCTCGCCCAAATCGCGGGGCACGCCGAGGCCGCGTTCATAAAGCGTGCCCAAAGTGTTCTGCGCCGCGGGCAAGCCTTGATCTGCTGCCAGTCGAAGCCAGCGCGCGGCTTCTTCGTGGTCTTGCGCGCCACCTTTACCCGACAAGACCATGTCGCCGAGATTGTACTGTGCGACGGGGTCTCCGGCATCGGCCAATTCCTGGTAGAGGGCGCGCGCGGTCTCAAAGTTTCCCGCGTTGTAGGCCGTTTGCGCCTCATCAAGCGACTGGGCTGCAACCGGCGCGCTACAAAGCAAAGCAATGGCGGTGATAATGCGGCGAGGCATGGCGAAAATCCTGTTTATGAACACCGCGTGAAATGGGGCGCGTGTAGCATAAATTGGCGCGCGCGTCAGCAGGACGGCGGCGCGGCTTAGGCATCGCGGCACTTGGCTCAAGCTGGATCGGGTTGCTCACCGAAAGGCGGCGACCAAAGCATGGCCGGGGCGCGCAATTGATTTTGAGCAAGAATTTTGGTAGTCATCGCCAAGAAGTAACGTCCAACCATCCAGTAACGCTGCGCTTTTGACTGTACGCGCGCGGAACGCTGTAGAGACGACACGCGGCACTGAATTGTGTTTTTTCACGCACGGAGCCTGCTATGAAACAAATTGATTTCATTTTACTTTTCTGCGCGGTGCCTTTTTTTACAAGCGCGAGCGCTGATGATAGAAATTTCGTCGGCAGGATTTGCGAGGATTATGCCCGATACATGGTGGATTTTTCGCTGATCAATGAGACTGAGCGCTGCCGGTTAAGAGATGCTGAGTACAACGAGCTCAGCTTCACCCGGCATTACAATTTGTGCATCGACATCAATGAACGCAAAGGCACCAGTGAGATTTATGATTGGGTGACACCGCGCATTGAACAGGGCGTGGATGATATCGAACGCTGCATGGATCGCCCGATGTTCAACAAAGTGCGCTATGACGGCATAAACGGGGGAAAGATTTTCCTGGATCGCGAGGTGCGGTCCTATCCCACGACCGAATGCGCCGATGCGCAGCGCAGTTTCTCTAAGACCGCCGGGGTAAAATCGGTGCGCAACCAGGCCAAAAACCGCTGGCGCGATGCGGTTCGCGACAAGATTGCTGATCGTTTGCGTTGGAATTTCGGGCCGATTGAGTTTTTGCGCTTTGTCGATGAACCTCGGGACCGGGGCTGCGCCAAGCTCAACGATTTTCCCGCCGCGTATGCGTGCACCGTTACCGGCCGAGGCTGCGTCGAGGTAGACATTTGCCCCTTCTCGAGCCGCCGAGCCTCGGATGGGATGTGCCTTCCCTAGCCGCCCGATCATGCCTAAAGAGCGTCTCGCATGGCGCTCAGGGCCGGGTGACCCTGCGTTACGCAACGGGCGAAGGGCTTGTGTGTTAGGGCTCTTCGCGCACTTGCCCGCGCCAATCGGGTTTCAGCCGTCGCGCGTTGGATCGTCGGGGTTGCTGGAATAGAGCGCAATCTTGTTGCCCTGCGGGTCACGCAGATAGCCCACGTAAAAGCGCGGCCCGTAATCGGCGCGAAAGCCCGGCTGCCCTTCATCGGACCCGCCAGCCTCCAAGGCCGCCGCGTGAAGCGCGCGCACCTGGGCCTGATCATGCGCTTCGAACGCCACCATAGCACCGTTTCCGGCAGAGGCGGCGGCACCGTTGAAGGGCGGTTTGACGTAGAATTCGGGCGCGACAGGCGTTTGCTGCGGCTTTTCGGGCAGGGCATAGCTGAGCCCCTCCGGCCCTTCCTCCAGCCCGTAGCCGAGCGCGGGCAAGAACGCGCCGTAGAAAACCTTTGCGCGCGCAATATCGTCGGCGCCCACAGTGACATAGCCGATCATGGCCGTGCATCTCCTCGGTTTGTGTCGATTGCGGCCTCGTTCGGCGCGGGTGGTGCTATAGGCGCGTCTGCTGGCGACCCTAACTACCCTTTCGTGACCGGCCAACCGCAATTGCTGTCGGCTCACATGGGAGTCTATGGGCCTGCTAGAAGCGGTCGCCACGGCGGGCGGGCATACTCACGCTGTAAGGGCGCTGTACGGGCACACGTCATCATCGAACGGCACATAGCGGCGGCGAAAGCGCGTGTCCGGCATCGCCTCCGGGCGGCTGATCCGGTCCATCCTGAAATGGCGAAAGTCGTCGCGGTCCGGGTCCCAGGCAACCAGATACCAAAGCGGCGGCAGGATCAGCATTGCTTGGGGCTCAACCGCGCGGTGCGTCCGCCGACCTTTGGCGTCGCGATAGCCGAAACGCAGCAATTGACGCGCCAAAAACGCCGTTTCGAAAGCAGGTAACAGCGCCGCGTCCATCTGGCCCACTGCAGACACGTCCTGCAGCGGCGAAAGCTGACCGATATGCAAACAGTCAAGGAACGCCCGCAGGTCGCGCACTTTATCGCCTGGAAGCGCTTTCTCAATCTTGGCAAGCCCCGCATCGGCAAGCTGTGAGAACGGCAGACCGCCCGCGGCGCGCATGGCGGCGACGCTGACCAGCAGCGCAAAGACCTCGGGCACCGATAGCCGCGTCGTCGTTTGCACCGAGTGCGGGTCAAGCTGCAGCCCGCCACCGCGCCCCACATCGCCATGGATGACATAGCCCTCATCCCGCAGCGCGCCGATGTCGCGCAGCACTGTGCGCCGCGACGCGCCCACCTCTGCCGCCAGCGCATCGATGGTGGCGGTGCCGTTGCGCCGCAGGAAGCGCACGATGGCCTGCTGTCTGAGTCTGATGTTCACGCGGTTACCATAGCAAGATTAGTGCCAGATATTGGCACTATTTCGGTCTAGCCCGGGTTCACGCACCCACAAAGGAGATCAAACATGGAACGGATCGCAGTGAATCCTTGGGAATGGTCGATCAAGCTCGGCTACAATCAGGCCGAACGCATCGAAGGCGCAAGGCGTCAGGTGATGTGTGCAGGACAAACCGCCGTGGATCACAATGGCGCCCCGCAGCATCCGGGCGATATGCGCGCGCAGATCAGCCTCGCGCTCGACAATCTGGAGGCGGTTATCGGCGCAGCGGCGATGACGCTGGCAGACGTGGTCAAACTGGGGATCTACACAACCGATGTCGGGGCGGCGCTTGAGAACTTCGATCTATTGGGCGCGCGTTTTGGTCCCCATAACGTGGCGCCGCCGATGACGCTGCTGGGCGTGACCGTCTTGGCGATACCGGGGTTGCTGTTTGAGATCGAGGCGACAGCGATGCGCTAGGGCGGGGGCGTTAGATGGGGCACCGCACGGGCCGGGATGTGATTGCGCCTATGGGCGGTCCTGTCATGGGCCTCGGGTAGCGTTGCCTGGTTTATGGGCCGTTCGGTACTCGACCGGTCACCGTTTTGGCAACCGCGCGCGCCCCATGCGCACCTTGCCTTGACCCTGTTCGCCGACCGGATCCGTCGGCGCGACCGGGGCCACGCTCACTGATGCGGCTGCAACGCCCGCTTTGATGATGCACCAAAACCCGGCTTAGAGAGGACGGGCGCCTAAGGGAGAACATCGCTTCGCAGCAAAAGCCATGGGTGGCAGCGCGTCGCTCTTGGCGCGGCTTTGTCCGGCTCAGTCGATCAGAGCATCGGCCCCCCCCTCAGCCCAACAAAGCAAGTATCCGGATGGATCAGCGCGCCGCAGCAACGTGGCGCTGGAACTTAACGCGCCAAATCAGGCCGCGTAGGCGCTCGCAAAAAGTAATGTGCCAGAATACAACGCACCAAGCGGATGGCTCACAAAAGCACCGCTGGATCGCCCGGTCTGATCTCGCCGCCTTCGATGACTTCCGCATAAACACCCAGGTCCAGATGGCCGAGATGCTGGCGCAGCAAACGCGGCACGGGAAGGTCGCGATTGGCCGTCGCCGGGTTCACTTCTGTCGCCGCGCAGCGCTGGGTTCTGAGCAAGGTCTTCAGCCGAACCGTACCCAGCTGGATTTCGCGCCCGATATCCTCAAGCTCCTCCCAGGGCGGCCAGCCTTCGACGGCGCAATTCATCCGAAACCGGCCGGGATCAACCCGTTCCCCGATGCGAGACCCGAAATCGGCGACGCTCGACAAAGACAATATCGAGACCGCGTTCATCAATTCGGGCGAGACCACCGAGACGTCTGTGAACCGATGCGGGTCTGATTGGACAAGAGTCGGTGCGTCATCCAAGCCCAAGCACTGCTGGAGGAACGCTGCCGCGGCCGCGCGCTGTGCCTCCTGGCTCAAGTCGACATCGAGAGAGCCCGTAGAATGGCTAAGGTGCAGGTCATCGCCGTGCAATCGGGCGGTGACGCCGGCCAATTCCGCCTCTCTCACCAGCACGACGAACTTGTGCTTTGGCAAGGGACACGGGGCCGTTGGATCGAACCCGCTTCCAGGGCGCGCAAACCCCCATTGCCGGTCGCCCGGAAAGCCAGCGCCCGGGGTCAGCGTCACACTGTCCAAACGATGGGCCGTCATTCCCTTGATCGGGAAATAGGCTAGGCTTGTGACCGTCCCGTTCACAGCGCCGCCTCGATATGTCTTGCCCAGTTAAGCAGCGTCGCATCTTGGCCCGGGCGGGCCAATAACTCCAGTCCCAGGGGCCGCGCGTCATAGCCTCTTATCGGCAGCGAGATCGCCGGGCTCCCTGTCAGCGAGGCCACCGGAGACCGGCCGGTCAACAGGGGGAAGAGCGGATGCACAGCTCCGCCAAGGTCAACCGTCTCGGCGTGAAGCGGTGGAGCGGCAATCGGCACCGTGGGATAGATCAGCGCATCAAAACCCTCCATGGCCTCGGCCAGTTGCGCGGCGACGCGGCCACATCCCTGCGATTGCAGGGCGGCGAGCGCTTCGCTGCTGGTCTCGTTTGTCGCGACGCTCTCAAAGGTCGCTGCCACGTCGGGGCTGGCGATCTTGGCGGCAAAACCAGCGATATCGGTGTTGAGATGCTCCTGCAGGAAGGCCGACCACCAGCGTTTGGTCTCGGCGATGACAAGCGGGATGGCCACGGCATCGACCGCTTGTGAGAGGTCAGCTTCGCGGGTTTCCACCGTAAAACCAATGGCTTCTAGCCGGTCGATCGTATCGCAGACCCGCGCCTCTACCCGTGGGTCGAGATTGCTCCAGAAGGGGCCGCTCACCCGGCCAAGCCGCAGTGTAGTCGGGCGTTGCTCCCCCGCGACCGATCCGCCCGCAAGGACAGCGTCGAGGCGGATCAGATCGGCGACGCTGCGTGCCATCGGCGTGACCGTGTCGAGCGTTGGTGACAGGGTCAGGACACCATCGGAGGGATACCTGCCATGGGTGGGCCGAAACCCGACGCAGCCGCAGAACGCGGCGGGCAGGCGCCCCGACCCGCCAGTGTCCGTTCCAAGACCCATGCTGGCAAGGCCACCAGCCACAGCCGCGGCGGTGCCGCCGGACGATCCGCCGGCCATGCCGCCATGGGGGCTTTCGACCGCACCAAAAGCGGCGTTGTCTGAGGTAATGCCGAAGGCCAACTCATGCATGTTGGCCTGCCCTACGATGATAGCGCCCGCCTCTAGCACCCGCTGAACACTCGGCGCGTGAGACTTGGCCACAACATCCTGCAATCCGGGCGAGGCCCCGTCCCACACCTCACCCTCGATTGCGATGTTTGCCTTCACCGCCACGGTTTCCCCGGCAAGGGGACCAGATGTTGCCCCTGCTACCCTAGTCTCGCGGACGAAAACGCTCATTCGGCCGCCATCTTCGGCCATGCGCCTAGGATATCCGCGGCTTGGGACATCATCTCTTCGATAATCTCACCGGCGGGTCGGATGTCTTTGATTAGCCCCACACCTTGCCCCATGAGCCAGGCCATTTCCTCGAAGTCACCGGTTGTATCAGGTGTCGGGAGGATCACGTCAAAGCGGCGTTTCTCATGGGGTTGGCCAAGGAATGTGGTCTGCCCGATGACGGGTTCTTCCGCGCGGTCCATTGGCACGTCCGCCAAGCGGCCTTCGAATTCCTCGGTCGGGCGCACGCGCATCAAACGCATCGGGTTGAAGTCAGGCATCTCCGGCCCGAAGACGCCTGAGCGGGTGGTGTCTGTCCCCGATGCGGCGACGAGCCGACGGTGGTGCTCGGGGTGCACCCAGGCTTCTGCGGCGGCGACGAGCCGGGTGCCGACCCAAACCCCGTCTGCGCCGAGGGCCAGCGACGCCGCGACACCGCGACCGTCCGCGATACCGCCCGAAGCCAGCACCATCGCCCGGTCGCCAACGGCATCAACCATGGCAGGGACCAGAGCCAAAGTCCCCATGCCGCCGTAATTGTGCCCGCCAGCTTCCCAGCCTTGGGCCACGATCGCGTCCGCACCAAGCGACACCGCTTTCTCGCCATCCTCCACTGACCCCACCTGTACCCAGATATCGGCGCCTGAATCCTTGAGCATCTTCGCCTGGTCGTCCGGTGGCAGGCCCCAGTGAAACGATGCGACGGGGACCTTTTCATCGGCTGTGGTTTTCACCTGTTCCTCATTGCCGAAACACGTGATGAAGTTGACGTTGTACGGCGCGCCTGTATCCCGCATTTGGGCGATGATCTCGCGAAGCATCGGGGCAGGCGTGAAGCCCACGCCAATGGCTCCGATCCCGCCAGCGCGCCCAACGGCGGTGGCCAGCTCAGGCTTTTCTCCGGCGAAGGCCATCCCAGCCTGGGTGAAGGGATACCGGATGCCATACTTTTCTGTTAGCCGCGTCGTGATCATGTCTCGCCTCCCCGTATGTCGCGGCACCAAGCTTGCCACGGGTCATCCGGAGAATTGCGCGAAAGATCAGGACAATTGCGCGGCGCGCCAATCGCGCGGGCTCGCGTGGTGATGACGGCGGAAAACGCGGGCAAAGTAACTGGGGTCGCGATACCCCGATCTGCGGGCAACCACCGCCACCGGCAAACCTGTGTCGCGCAAGAGGGTGGTGGCTGTCGATAGCCGCGCTGTTTCGATGCGGTCTCCGACCGACTGCCCTGTTGCTTCGAACAGCGCGTGAAGCCGCCGTTCTGTCAGGTCAAAAGCGGCGGCGATAGGGGCAGCGGACAGATCGGGCCGATGATGCATCCGGTCGATATGGGCGCAGATAGCGGCGCGCAGGGCATCATCGCTTTCCGCCTCTTTGGCATCACTGGCAATCGAGGCCGCCATTGAGAGAAGCACGCTGATCTGCTGTTCGACCGCGAAGCGTTCCTTAGGCGCGCGGATCGCCAACGCGCCTAACCCGCGAAAGACATTTCCTAGTTCGCGACCGGCGGCACTGCGCGATAGCCTCAAAATCCCCGGTTGCACCCCCTGGGGCAACGCATCTTGCCGAATGGCGAAGGACAGAAGATCAAAATTTGTCTTGTGGGTGATCGAGTAGGGCTCGGCGGTGGGAATGATGCAAAGGTCCGACGGCTCAGGCTCGAAGGCCGTTCCGGACATTTCGACCCGGCCTCGGCCGCAAAGTTGGAGGTTGGCGAAGATGACATCCTGTTTGCGTTGTGCCGCGTGTTCTGCCCGGCGGACGACGCGATGAGCGGAGGCGCAGACGCGGCTCACCTGGCCCTGGGCCATGCGCACCTGTTCGATCCGCCCGGCAAACTCATCGCCCCCGACTTGCTCTGCATCGATCCGGACGAAGGCCGCCGCGAGGCCCGATTGCCACCGTTTAAGGCCAATGGCGGATGTGGTTTTGTTGATACGCCACGTTTTCATCTGGGCTGTACCATAGCCCTATAGGGGCTAAACACCAACGCTTGCGACGGCGATGGCAATCCACGCCCCGCGCACAAAAGCGGTAATCAACCTTGTGGATTGAAGCAGGCTGCTTGTGCCTCACCTCGCGCAGCCGACAAGGCAGGCGCGCGCTTGCCGCATTCCTCGATTGAGCGCGGACACCGGGCTCGGAAAGCACAGCCGTCGGGCGGGTTCAACGGGTCGGGCAATTCCGTCTCGCGCCCCTCGGGGGCTTTGAGCGGGCGACCCACGACAGGGGCGCTCTGTGCCAAGAGCTTGGTGTAGGGATGGCGCGGATTGGCAAAGATTTCGCTGGCTGGACCGACCTCGACCACCGACCCGAAGTAAAGCACGGCAACGCGGTCGCTGACCGCTTCGACCACGGCAAGGTCATGGCTGATGAACAGGTAGGTGAGACCGAATTCCGCTTTCAGATCCGCGAGCAGATTCAGGACCTGGGCCTGTACCGATACATCAAGGGCCGAGACAGGCTCATCGAGAATGAGGATGCGTGCATCGGCGGCTAACGCGCGGGCGATGCCGATGCGCTGAGCCTGACCACCGGAAAACTCATGCGGGTAACGGTCAAGGAACTCCTCGCGCAGGTTCACGGCGGCAAAGATTTCGCGGATCCGATCGGCGCGCGCGGCGGCTCCCATGCCATGGAGGTTCTTCAGGGGCGCCGCCATGATCTGGCGGATTGTCTTGCGCGGGTTCAGGGATGAGATCGGATCTTGAAAGACATATTGGATCTTCTTTCCGAACGCTGCGGGGTCGGCGGTATTGAGCGGTGCGCCGTCGATCTCGATATGGCCCGTGGAAGGCGACAGAAGGCCTACGAGCATGCGCGCCAGGGTGGACTTGCCGCAGCCTGACTCGCCCACGATCCCGAGCGTTTCGCCTTGCTCCACGATCAGGTCTACCGGCTGAACCGCGCGGACCAGCGCGCGCGGCGGCCCGAATAAGCGCTTTCCGACCGGGAACGCTTTCGACAGACCGGTGAGCTTTAGGGCTTGGGTCATTGGGCAGCCTCGGTTTTGGGGGCTTCGACCGGGTGCAGGCAGCGGACCCGGCGGGCGTTGCCGTGCGGGGCAAGGGGGACATCGCCACTACGACACGCATCTGATGGTACATGGCAGCGCGCGGCGAAGGCGCAGCCCATGGGCAACTTGTCGACAACGGGCGGCAGGCCGGGGATCGCCTCGAGCCGCCTGCGTCCACCGCCCAGTTCCGGCACGCAGGCCATAAGCTTTGACGTATAGGGGTGGGCGGGCGCGTTGAGGATGGCCTCGGTCGGCCCTTCCTCGACCAGGCGGCCCGCATACATCACCGCCACCCGGTCACAGAGTTGCGCGACGACGCCGAAGTCGTGCGTGATGAACAAGATCGCGAGGCCCCGGTCGCGCCGCAGATCATCGAGAAGGGTCAGCACCTGCGCCTGTACGGTCACATCGAGTGCGGTGGTCGGCTCATCAGCGATGATGACCTCGGGGTCGTTAGCGAGCGCCATGGCGATCCCCACCCGCTGGCGCATGCCGCCAGACATCTCGTGAGGGTAGGTATCAACCCGCTTTTCGGCATTGGGGATGCGGACCTGCTTGAGCAGCGCGATGGCATGGGCGCGGCCTTCGGCTCGGCTGATTTTCCGGTGGCTGGAGACGGCTTCGATCAGTTGGTCTCCTACGGTGTAAAGCGGGTGCAACGTGGCCAGCGGATCCTGGAAGATATAGGCAACCCGGCGCCCGCGCATGGCGCGCAGCACTTCGTACGGCGCGCCGACCAAATCCTCGCCCTTAAAGTGCACTGCGCCGCCGGTGATGATGCCGGGCGGCGAGGCGACAAGGCCCATAACGCTGAGCGCGGTGACCGACTTGCCTGATCCACTCTCACCGATCAAGCCAAGGCATTCGCCGGGCTTGAGGCTGAGATCCACGCCGCCCACAGCCTTGTAGATCCGATCCTTCACGTGGAACTCTGTCTTGAGGCCGCGCAAGCTGAGGAAAGCGTCGCCTTCGGGTGACGGAATGGGGCCAGTGCGGTTGACCAGTGTTGCGGGCAATGGGCGAGACAACGCGCCAGATTTGAGCCGCGGATCCAGCGCGTCCCGCACCCCGTCGCCCAACAGGTTGATCGCCATCACGATAATCAGGATCATCACGCCTGGCACAATCGAGGTGTGCGGATTGGTGATCAGCGCCGAGCGCGCCTCGCCCAGCATGGAGCCCAGATCGGCTTGCGGTGGTTGCGACCCGAGGCCGAGAAAGCTGAGCCCGGCCGTCTCTAGGATCATCCAACCCACCGTTGTGGACATGGCGATGACGATAACGGGGATGACGTTGGGCAGCACCTCTGTCACGATGATCTTCGCGTCGGACATGCCGGACAGCTTCGCGGCATCGATGAATTCTTTGTTGGCGATGCCCACGGTGATGCCGCGGATATTCCTGGCGAAGAAGGGGATGTTCACTGCCGCGACGGCGATCAGCGCATTCATTAGGCCAGGACCCAGCGCGGCCACGATCGCGAGCGCCAACAGGATGTAGGGAAACGCCATCAGCATGTCGACGCCACGCATGATGATATTGTCGGTGCGCCCGCCGTAATAGCCCGCGACAATGCCGATGCTCGCCCCGATAAACGCCGCGATGATGGCGGCAGCAAAACCCACAGCGAGGCTAAGGCGGGTGCCCCACATCAGGCGGCTCAGCAGGTCGCGGCCCAGGTGATCCGTCCCCAGAAGCGCGCCTTCGGAAAAGGGCGGCTGGAAACGGTTGGGCGTGTCGGTGACGTCCGGGTCAGGGAGCGCAAGGATCGGCGTGAGGATTGCCAGAACCACGACGATCCCCATAACGACGAGCCCGCCGAGCGCGAGGCGGTTGCGCGCCAAAAGTCTCAGGAATGGCATCATGTCTTGATCCTCGGATCTAAAACGCTCTGGGCGACATCGACGATGATGTTGAACAGGACATAGCAAGCCGCGACAAAGACGACGCCGCCTTGGACAAGGAGGATGTCGCGTCTGAGGATCGCGTCGACCAGCATCCGACCGACGCCAGGCCATTGAAAAACCATCTCAATATAGACGGCGCCGGATAGCACGAAACCCGCCTGGATGCCCAAAACGGGAATGATCGAGACCATCGCTGCCTTGAGCGCATGGCGCCAGATCACACGGCGTTCGTGGACCCCTTTCGCGCGCGCGGTGCGGATGAAGTCTTGGCGCAGGACCTCCAACATGGCCGAGCGGGAGAGGCGGGCGACGACGCCGGTGGCGACGACGGCGAGCGCCGTGGCGGGCATCGCGAGGTGGTCGAGAAGGACCCAAATCGTGCGATCGCCAAAGATCGGCCACATGCCCGAAACAGGGAACCAACGGAGGTTCACGGCGAAGATGAGGATCATCATCATGCCGAGAAAAAATGAGGGAATTGAAATACCGAGCAGAACGACGAAGGTGATGGCCTTGTCGCCAAAGCCGTATTGGTTGGCTGCCGAGATCACACCGGCGGCGATGCCGAAAACAGTGCAGAGCAAGAACGCCGACCCCGCCAGAACGAGCGTTGCATTAAAGCGCTCCAACACCTCATCGAGGACGGGACGGTTCAGCGCAAACGAGCGTCCGAAATCGCCCTGCACTATGTTGTGGAGCCAGATAAAGTATCTTTGGATCAATGGTTTATCGAGGCCAAGATCCTCGTTTAACGAGGCCACGTTTTCCGGTGTCGCGAAGCTCCCAAGGATCGCGGTGGCAGGATCGCCGGGGATCATCGCCATGATCAAAAAGACAATGATCGAGATGCCGATCAGGACCGGAATGGCCGAGATAAGACGTTTGAGAATGTAGCCGGCCATAGGAGCCTCCGAGGCCTGAAGACGCGGCCAAACAGGCCGAAAACCGCACAAACAACGCGTCGCTTTCCCGTCTTATGTCGCAGCTTCTAGCGGCGCTGTCGGGCCTTGGTCGCCGGGCCACAAACACGCGCGGCCCGGCAAAGCGAAGGCTGGTGCCCGTCAGTTCTTCGCGACGTCGTGGAGAAGGAGGAAGAAGGAGGGCTCTAGCCCGAAACCTTCGACCCGGTCGGACGTGACCGCGTTCTGCTTCCAGTTGGCCACGAAGACCCACGGCGCATCCTCCTGCACGATGACCTGCATCTTGCGATAAAGCTCAGCGCGGCGCTCCTGCTCGGTGGCGGTGCGCGCCTCTTCCAACAGGGCATCCACCTCGGGATTGGAATAGTATCCCGAGTTAAAGCCACCCTCTTCGGGCCAGGCGCCGGTGCGCAGCGCCAGATAGGGCAGGGTGTCGGGGTCGTTTGTCATCCACGCCATCTGCGCCGCGTCTGCCTCGCCCGCGAGGCCGGGGTTCACGCGACCCAAGAACGTGTTCCACTCATAGGTCTCGATGGTCACGTCGAAGCCCACAGCTTCAAGATCAGCCTGTATCGCGGTGCCCATCGCCACGGGGTCAAGCATGCCGGAGCCGCCTTCCGTCACAAAGAAGGTGATTTCGGGGTTCTCGACACCCGCTTCGGCCAGCAGCGCGCGGGCGCGGTCGGCGTCATAGGGATAGGGCTCTAACGCGTCGTTATAGGCCCACGCGAAGGCGGGCGGCGTGGGACCCGCAGCAACCTCTGCGGTGCCTTCGAGGACGTCGTTTACGATTGCTTCTTTGTTGATCGCGAAGTTCGCAGCCTGGCGCACGCGGACATCGGAGAAGGGCCCTTCCAGCGCGTTGAGGATCAGAAACCAAACATGGGGCCCGGCCTGTTCATGGATCGTAAAGGCGTCACCTTCGAATTCGCTCAGCGCGACCGGCGGCACCTCGACCATGACGTCGATGCCTCCTGCAAGCATCTCGGCGGTGCGGGTGTTGGCGTCGGTGATCGGGCGGAACACCACTGCCTGAAGCGCCGGGGCGCCGTCCCAGTAATCGGGGTTGGCCTCGATCACCACAGCTTCGTTAGAGCGCCATTCCGTGAAGGTGAAAGCGCCAGTGCCGGAGGGGTTGCGGCCGAAATCTTGCCCGTGCTCCATAACTGCGGCGGGCGACACGATCAGGCCTGTCGGATAGGCGAGGTTCGATAGGAACGGGGCATAAGGCTCACTAAGCTTGAAGGTCACCTCCAAGTCGCCGCTCGCCTCAACGCTGGCGATCGATGAGAAGAAGAACGAGAGCGGGAAGGGGCCGGTGTCGTGGTAGGGGTGATCTTCGTTCAACATGCGCTCGAAATTGAAAACCACTGCCTCGGCATCGAAAGCCGAGCCATCATGGAAGGTCACACCGTCGCGCAAGGTAAAGGTGTAGACCGTGCCATCGTCAGAGATCGTCCAGTCTGTAGCCAGCGCTGGTTCCACTTCGAGCGTGCCCGAGGAGTAACGCACCAGCCCGTCATAGACGTTCATCAAGATCCGGAAATCGTTCACAGCGGTGACGGCATGGGGATCGAGCGCTTGCGGTTCGGCGATCTGTCCGACGACGAGCACGCCGGGCGGGGTCTGCGCTGTTGCGATAGAGAGGCTGCCCATAGCGAGCGCCGCCGCTGCCGTCAGCGCGAGAAGGCTGCGCCGCGTAAGAGTGAGAAAGGACATTGCGATGGAACTCCCCTGCAATTTATCATGATGAATTAGAGTGACGCAAATTATCATGATAATTTCAAGAGGAATGTGCTACGGGTGATCCATGACGTACTCACTCCTCGCGATTGATGAAAAAACGGGCGCTTTCGTTGCTGCGGCAGCGACGGGATCACTCTGTGTTGGCGGGTGGGTGATTCGAGGGCGCCTTGGCGCCGGTCTGGTCGCTTCCCAAGGCACGGCTCCTTCGACGCTTTGGCGTGATGATGCGCTGCGTCGGCTTGAAACAGACACGGCCGAGGTCACTGTCGCGGCAGTCACGGGGCGCGATACCGGGCGCGCGCATCGGCAACTTGCGGTGCTAAGCAAAGACGGGCTCGGGGCAGGGTTCACAGGCGACGCCGCCGTGCCCTATGCGGCCCACGTTGCTGAGGATGGGTTTGTCGCCTCGGGCAACATGCTATCGGGTCCAGAGGTGCTGGCCGCCTTGGCAGAACGGTGGCTTTCCTCTGCGGCGGATCCTGTGGATCGGGCGGTTGAAGCTTTGGAAGCCGCTGAACGCTGTGGCGGCGATGCGCGTGGCTTGATGTCGGCAGCCTTGTTGGTGCTGCGACCGGATGCGGCGCCGCTGGATTTGCGGATCGACCGTAGCGACAGGCCGCTGCAAGACCTCCGCGCCCTGTTAGAGGCTGCGCGCACGGTACCCTATGCCGATTGGTTGGGGGTTGTCCCGACGGTGTCAGACCCGATGCGCGCCCCGGACCAGGCGCACAAATTGGCAAGTGACGCAGCCGAGTAACCGTCGCCAGGATTTGGGCGAACGGCACCGCTGGCCAAGAGGATCAGGTGCCAAGAGGATCAGTTGCCAAGCGGATTGAGTGTTGGCTTGGCCGCCAGCCTCCACGACACGGCCTCACCCTCAGAACACCGACCATCCGGTTTCGCGCGCGAGGCGTTCTGCAGCCCGTGTTCCGGCGTGGGAGTTGCCATAGGCGTTCAGGCCCGGCGACCAGATGGCGATGCTGGCCTGTTCCGGCACGATGATCAGGATGCCGCCGCCCACACCGCTTTTGCCGGGTAGACCCACGCGGAACGCGAAATCCCCCGATCCATCATAATGCCCACAGGTCAGCATCAGCGCGTTGATGCGTTTGGCGTGCTGCGGCGTGATCAATGGCGGCGCGCCTGTAAGTCCCGCCAGACGGCGCCCTGCCTGGGCCAGTTGCACGCAGCTCATCGCGATGGCGCATTGGTGGAAATAGGTACCGAGCGTGAAGTCGGGGTCGTTGAGCATATTGCCATGGCTGTCCAGGTAATGAGCCAGGGCCTTGTTGCGGGCGCCCGTCGCCTTTTCGGATCGGGCGACATTGGCATCAATGTGGATGTCGTCGTCCTCGGCCAGATCCCGCACCATGCCTAGGATCTCGGCGAGGGCCTGGGCCGGGGCGCGCCCCGCGAGCAGCGCATCGGTCGTCACTAAAGCACCGGCATTGACGAACGGGTTGCGGGGGCGCCCGGCCTCGCGCTCCAGCAGGGTGATCGAATCGAACCGGTCGCCGGAGGGCTCTCGCCCCACCCGGGACCACAATTGCGGGCCGATCCGTTGCAAGGTGGCCGCCAGAGCAAAGACCTTTGAGATGGACTGGATTGAAAACGGGGTTTCCGCGTCGCCCGCCTGTATGGTTTCGCCGCTTTCACAGACAATCGCCATGCCGATCCGGTCAGGCGCAATATCGGCGAGTTCGGGAATATACGATGCCGGTGGGCCCCAGTCGTTTTCGGCGGTCACGTCCCGGATGACGGTTGCCGCTATCGTGGCAAGATCGGACATCGGGCGCGCGATCAGACGGCCATGAAGCCGCGCAGCACCTCGGCCTCCTGGCGCTGCATCATGTCTTCGGCGCGCTCCATGTGATCGCGCATGATGGTGCGCGCCGCGTCTTTGCGCCCTGATCTTAATGCCTCTATCAGCGCCAGATGCGATTGCCGCCCCCGAACCCAAAGCTCTTCGTTGTGGGGTTCGTAAAGGCGGCGGTAGACCGTGAGGTCTGTCAGGATGCGCGCCATGAAGGCCACGAGGAACGACAGGAGAGGGTTGCCCCCATATTCGGCCAATTGGCTATGAAACCGTAGCGAACAGATGTGCTGTTCGCGCTCTTCATCCGGTGATCTGGCGGGTGTGTCGAACCGCGTTGCGAGATCTTCAAGGCAGCGCAGTTGCTCTTCATTTAGGGTCCCGGCAAGGGAGCCTGCCAGTTCGGGCTCGAGAAGCTTGCGAAGCTGATAGATGTCCGACACCGTCAGTTCCTGGAAGTAAAAGTAATTGGCCAAAAGCGATTTGGCGCGCTCTGCTGTCACCTCGCCGACAAAGCCGCCGCCGCCGGGGCCCGTTCGCGTGACGACAAGGCCCTGCGCCTCAAGGATGCGCATTGCCTCGCGGACAGTGCCCTTGGAGACGCCGAATTGCGCAATCATCTCCGCTTCGTTCGGCAATCGCGCGCCGCTCTTTAGGTCGCGTTCGACAACCCAATCCTTGATTTGATCGGCAACGAGCACCGGTCGTGAACGGCGCGGCGCATTCGATTTCCCATTAGGCGGCGTCATTTGTGGTTCCGATCTGCGTAGGAGTATTTATCATGATAAATATGGACAAGCCCAGGCGCCCGGTCTAGGGCTTTCTCATGCAAAACGGAGAGCCAGATGAACCGGGGCAAAGAAGCAGCGTTGCGTCTTGCACGGATTGCCGACGCCGCAAGCGTGCCAGGGCCCGGAGTGACGCGCCTGCCTTTCAGCAGTGAACACAGTGCCGCTGTGGAGATCATAAAGGATTGGATGACCGCCGCCGGGCTAAAAGTCCACATCGATCCGGCGGGCACCCTTATTGGCCGACGCGTTGGCCCCACTGGGGCGCCAACATTG
This sequence comes from Pseudomonadota bacterium, assembly GCA_038750765.1. Lineage (GTDB taxonomy): Bacteria > Pseudomonadota > Alphaproteobacteria > Rhodobacterales > Rhodobacteraceae > Psychromarinibacter. Next base: position 61,129 of record JBCDGW010000005.1, read on the forward strand.
CTTTTCGGCTCGCACCAGGATTCCGTCCTAGGTGGAGGCGCCTTTGATGGGATCATGGGCATCGCGCTGGCCTGTCTCGCGCTAGAGACATTGCGTAACGACACCTTGTCCGTCGCCGTTGAGGTCCTGGCTTTTGCCGATGAGGAAGGTGTGCGGTTCCCAACCGCTCTGATGGGGCCAAGGGCGCTTGCCGGCACACTCGATCCGGAGGTGCTGGACCTGGTCGATACGGACGGTATCCGGCTGCGAGAGGCGCTTGAGCGCTTCGGTGGGCGACCCTGCGCTATTGACCAAGCGCGGCGGTCGCGGGCGGATATCCTCGGCTATGTTGAACTGCATATCGAGCAGGGGCCGGTTCTCGAAGCGATGGATCAACCGCTCGGCATCGTCACGGCGATTTGCGGCATCGAACGGCATAAAATCAGGTTTCGCGGCACGACAGGTCATGCAGGCACTGTGCCGATGGATGCTCGCCATGACGCGTTGGTTGCAGCATCGCGTTTTGTCGCCGAGGTGCCAGGCATGGCCGCGTCATGGCCTGGTCTGCGCGCGACAGTTGGGACGATGACGGTGCGACCGAATGCGCCAAACGCCATTCCAGAAGATGTCTCGCTCGTCCTAGAGGTGCGCAGCGAGAGCGATGCGGATCGCAAGGCCGCCGCCACCGCGCTCGCGAAGCTGGCGTCACACGCGGCCGATTTGCAAGGCTGCGATGTGGCGATCGACCGGACTTACGAACAACCCGCTGTTCTCTGCGATCCGGCATTATCGGCGCGCCTTGCCGACGCGGCGAACCATGACCTGCCTCGGTTGCCGTCTGGCGCGACCCATGACGCGTCTGCGATGGCCGACTTGTGCCCGATCGCGATGCTTTTTGTGCGCTGTCGCGGCGGCGTCAGTCACCGACCCGACGAATTCGCGTCGCCGGCAGATATGGGTGCTGCGGTGAGTGTGATCGCGGGTTTGCTCAGCTGCTATCGAGAAGACAGCACCCTCTAAACGTCGGCTGCCTTGGCAAGAGCGGGTCTCGATCTGTCGTGACCGCTATGGCTTGAAACTAAGCAAGAGGGCTGTCTGACAGGGAACGAGCCGCCCCGGTCAGGACCAGACCGTGCGGAGACGGACCCGCGATCTGCGGAGGTCCGAGCTTGCGCTTAGGCGAGCCACCGCAACACCATGCGTCCACGGCGGAAAACGGCTCCCCGGCTCCTCCTTCGCCCTAGTTCACGCCATTTTTGACCAAAGCGCCGTCAAAACAGGCAAAATGAGCGGCGGTTCGGCGCCGTCCGAGGCCGGTCCTTGTCCGGTGAGGCTCGGCAAGGGCGAATACGGCGTGTTGCGAGACGCAGGTGGCCGGTAGCGGGGGAAGGAGGTCGACAGATGGCGGCGCTATCAGGGTTTGTGAACTTCTTTTGCTCTGACGTGCTACGAGAGGTCGAGTTCTTCCGCGCAGAGATCCACGAACACCGGTTTCCACCCCATGCCCATGATCACTATGCTGTTGCGCTCATTCTCGACGGCACATTTCATCTTGAGCGGGGGGAACGCGCTGATGTGCTGCGCTCGGGTGCGGTGGTTTGCGTCGCGCCGGGCCAGGTTCACAGCGGCCACCGGCTTGGCAGCAGCGGCTGCCGCTACCGGATGTTTTATATCGATCGCTCCCTCGTTGATCCCGCCATCGAAGGCGCGCTAGAGCCCGAGCCGCTCTATCGCGAGGAACTCTTTGCCGACTTGCTCGACTTGCATCGCACCTGCGAACGCGGCTCAGGTGGCGAGGCGCGTCAGGGTCTGTTGCGGACGCTTAAAGCGCTTAAGGCAGACCATACGCCCGGGCATCAGCCGTCGGAGAACGCTGCGCTTTCAGACGACATTCTTGACGAGGTGTTGGATCTGCTCGATCGCGAAGACGAGGCAGCGGACCTGCTCAGCGTTGGCGACCTGGCCGCTTTGTCGGGACTGCATCCGGCCTATTTCAGCCGACTGTTCACTGCCCGCCTTGGCCTGCCGCCCCATGCCTACCGGATCGATCGCAAAGTGCAGCATGCCCGCCGACGCATCGCTGCCGGCGCCGCTCTTGCCGATGTCGCGTTGGATCTGGGATTTGCGGATCAGAGCCACTTGAACCGGCACTTCAAGCGCCGTTTCGGCCTAGCGCCGGGGGCCTATGCGCGCCAGATCCGAGGTTAGGATCGTTCAAGACAGCGACCGATAGGCGGGCCTAGCTTGAGGCTGCATCAGGCCAGGAGGTCCGCCCATGCCCAACTACGCCCTACCAGCTTTTCTGCGTGCGCTCGCATGCGTTTTGACACTCGTTGTCGCCACGGCCCCGCCGCACGCCGCCGCTCAGGGGTCGGCGGAGACACCGCAGGTGGTGATCTACCAGATCGTGGAGATTGATTTGGTCCGCGACGCCGTCGACGGCTTTCGCAGCGCCCTGACCGAGGTCGTGCCCGGGGCTGAATTCACGATGCACGACGCCCAAGGGCAACCAAACCTTTTTCCCACCATCGCGCGGCAGATCATCCGGGACGCACCGGACTTGGTGGCCGTGATCGGCACGCCTATCGTCATCGCCACGGTGGAAGCCGCGCAGCAGGCGGGGTCGGACGTGCCTGTGATCTTCATTGCCATGGGCGATCCTGTCGGCGCCGGTCTAGCGGTGTCGAAGACAGAGCCGGGCGGGCAGGCCAGCGGCACCACCGACTGGATCGAACCGGTCGAGACGCTGGCGGCGGTTTTGCAAGCGTTGCCGGACGCAACCCGGATCGGAACCGTGTGGGACCCGTCGAACCAAAACGGTCGGGTGTTCCACGACGCGTTGGAGACTGCCGTGGCCGAGCGGGGGCTGGACTTCGTCGACGTGTCGATCGCAACGCCGGGCGAAGTCTTCTTGGCGGGCCAATCGCTAACGGGTCGCGTCGACGCCATCATTCTCGGACCGGATGCGAATGTTATTCAGGGGCTCCCAGCGCTCGGCGGTATCGCGCTGGATGAACAGATCCCGCTCTTCGTCACCGCGGGCGACCCTGCAACGCCCGGGGTGCTCATGGGGCTTGGCGTCGACTACGGCGAGCTTGGCGTCTTGGCGGGTGAAATCGCTGGCCAAGTCCTTGCCGGAACCGATGTGGGCACGATCCCGATTGTCGGCATGCCGGAATTTAGAATTGTCCTGAACGAGGCGACAGCAAGCGCGCTTGAGCTGACACTGCCCGAGGGCCTGGCAACAGCGTTGGTCGAGGCAGATCAATAGTGGGTGGCGTGATTGGCGACATCGCCATCGCGGCGCCGCCGGTGATTATGATGGCCTTGGGTCTTTTCGTGATGTTCCGCGTGATGGGGGAGCTCGACCTGTCCGTCGATGCCACCTACACCAACGGCGCAGCGATCACGGCGCTTTCGGTTCTCTCAGGTGCATCCCCCTGGCTAGGGCTTTTGGCGGCCACCCTGTTCGGCGCGCTTATCGGATCGATTGTGTTCGTTATTCACCGGCTCGGGAGGACCGCGTTTCTGCTGGCCAGCCTGATCGTTTTGACGGGGCTTTACAGCATCAATCTGCGGGTCTTGGGCGGCGCGACTGTGGGGTTGATCGGCGAGCCGTCGATCTTTGCGATTTTTGGCGAGCGGCCCGGTGATCTGGCCCGTGCCGGCCTTTTATGCCTGGTCGTGCTGGGTGTCCTGAGCGCTCTTTACGCGTTCCTGCACACCGCTTTTGGCCTTTCGATGCGTGCTGCTGGGAACAATGCGGTCATGGCGCGGGCCAACGGCACTGATACGCGGGCGACGCTTTTGGTCGGGGCGATGATGGCGGGCGCGCTCTATGGGTTGGGCGGTGGGTTGCAGGTGCAAATCCAGGGCTACGCCGACATCACGATGGGGATCGGTGCGGTCGTCATCTGCGTTGCCGCGCTGTTTTTGGGGGAGTTGTTCTTTCCGCCTGAGGGCCGCATCGCAGCCGGGCTTGCCGCGGTTGTGCTCGGAGGGGCGCTCTACGTCACAATCCTGACCCTGGCCCTGCGCTCCGGACTACCGCCGACGGATCTGCGGCTTGCTACCGCCAGCATTCTGGCTTTTGCAGTGATGATCTCGTCTGGACAGGTCCGCGGTCGCCTACGGGCTGGGATCGCTGCGGTGCTCGCCACCCGCTCTCGCGACCGCGCGGGCAATGCTGCCAAATGATCTCGCTCAAACACATCCATGTGGGCTTTGACCTCGGAGATGGCAGTCGGTTTCAGGCGCTATCGGGCATTGATTTGACCATCGCGGAGGGGGAGTTCATCACGCTTGTCGGCACCAACGGCGCGGGCAAGAGCACACTTCTCAACGTGCTGGCCGGCACTGTTGCGCCCCAAAAGGGCAAGCTTTTGGTCGACGGGAACGATGTGACCAACAGCGATGACTTCCGGCGTGCGGCCTGGCTCAGCCGGGTATTCCCAGACCCGCGCCTTGGCACCTGCGACCTGCTTACCGTCGAGGAAAACCTGGCGATTGCGTTGTCAAAGACGCGTCCGCGACGTCTCGGGCGGCCCCTCAAGCCGACGGATCGGGATATGTTGCGCGATCGTCTCGCAGAACTGTCGTTGGGCCTGGAGGATCGGATGTCGACGCAGGCACGCTTGCTATCAAGCGGCCAACGGCAATCGCTGACGGTGATTATGGCCACGCTTGGCCATCCCAGGCTGCTCTTGTTGGACGAGCATGTCGCCAACCTCGATCCGCGCACGGCCGAGAAGGTGCTCTCTCTGACGGACCGCACCGTGCGTCGACAAAAGCTCGCCTCCGTCATGGTGACCCACGATGTGCGCCATGCGCTGACATACGGGGATCGGCTATTGGCGCTCAAGGCAGGGCGCGTCGTCTTGGATGTGGCCGGGCCCGACAAAGCGGCGCTTGAGCTGGCGGATATCGACCAGGTTTACGGCGACGAACGTATCGCGGCTGAGGCCTAAGCGAGAGAGGAAACCATGACGATATGCTACTTTAACGGCGCGTTTGTCCCATCAGATCAGGCGCGCATCGGGGTCGATTCCGGCCTGGCAGGACGCGGCTTGGGGGCGTTTGAAGGCATCAGAGCCTATTGGAACGAGGCCGATGAAGCCCTCTACGTCTTTCGCTTGCGCGAGCATATGGAGCGGCTTGAGCGCTCGGCAAAAGTGCTGTTCGTCGCGCTCCCGGCGGATGTGGACACACTTTGCGAGATTACGGTCGAGTTATTGCGGCGCAATGACTTTTGCACAGATGTCCATCTGCGGCCGCTCGCCTACAAGGCTTCAGAGGAAATCACGTCTAAGATCCTGGTGTTGAGCGAACAAGCGGACGGTTTTGCCATCAGCGCGACGCCATTGGGGCGGTATCTTTCGAGCGATGGTGGGCTCAGCTGTATGGTCTCGTCATGGCGGCGCACTGCCGACAATGCTATCCCGGCGCGTGCCAAAATTACCGGCAACTATGTCAACTCGGCCCTCGCGAAGACCGAGGCGGTGATGAACGGTTTCGACGAGGCGATTTTTCTGACCGAAGCGGGGCTTGTGGCGGAATGCTCGGCCCAAAACCTGTTTTTGGTGCGCGGCCAAACCCTTGTCACACCAGCGACCAGCATGCCGATCCTGGAGGGGATCACGCGCAGCACGATCATGACCTTGGCGCAGGAACAGATCGGGTTGGACGTTCGCGTTCGCGATGTGGCCCGCAGCGAGCTTTACGACGCTGATGAGGTTTTTCTGACCGGCAGTGGGTCTGAGGTAAAGCCCATCGTCTCGATCGATCACCGTCCTATTGGAGAGGGAAAGCCGGGGCCAATCGCATCGCGGCTGACTAAGGTCTACGAGGCCGTTGCCCGCGGCCAAACGCCGGAATACGCGGCATGGTGCACGAAAGTACCGCCCTTAGCGGCAGAGCCAAAAGGTGCTGTCGCCGGGTGAGCACCGTGGCCCGAGCGAGCCCCGAGGCGTCGCGCAGCACGATCATCCTGGCCCTCCTGGCTGCGTACATCCTGGGCGGCTCTAACTATGCCGCCATCGATTTGGCGCTTGAGGGGTTTGGGCCCTTCACCATGTTAGCGCTGCGGTTTTTGTTCGCTGGTACGGTACTGTATCTCTTGACAAAGATCTGGTCGGAGGCAGGCGCACGCGAGCGCGGATTGTGGGCCGACGCGCTGTTGGGGCTTGTGCTGCTGGGGGGCACGTTTGGCGGCATCGCCTTGGCCCAGACGCGGCTCGATAGCGGGTTGGTTGCCATCGTTTTGGCCACAGCACCGGTTTGGGCAATGGCGGCCGGGCCGCTCTATGGCGACTGGCCGATGCGGCGAGAATGGCTGGGCGTGGCGCTGAGCCTTCTCGGGATTACCGCACTTCTGGGCTTTGACGCCGCGCCGTCAGACCCGCTGGGCGTGGTGTTCGCCTTGGGTGCCGCCCTTAGCCTTGCTGCCGGATCTGCTGCCACGCGCCGCATGGCGCCAGCGCCGCCGTTTCGTGCCGCGGCGATCCAGATGCTGAGCGCGGGAACGGCTTTCGCAGTGGCAGCATTCTTATCAGGCGAAAGCGGGTTCTTGCCTCTGACACCGGGTCCGAGCATGGCGCTTCTCCACCAAAGTTTGATGTGCTCGGTTGTCTCGTTCACCGCATTTGTCTTTCTGCTCAGTCACACTCGCAACGCGGTGGCGATGAGCTTCGTCTACGTTAATCCGATCGTCGCCCTCGCACTGGGGGCTCTCCTCCTGGATGAAGGGATCAGGGTCAACGCGGTCGCCGCGACGGGTATGACCTTGCTCGGCGTTGGGCTGATCATCTCGAAACCGGAGGAGACCAACCTTGAGTGACATCACGGTGGTTGGCGTCTTTGGAGCGGGTGGAGACGTAATCAGCGGCGCGTAAGGTACACGGCTCTGACGCGGCTGGTAGCGCTGGCCGAAGCGCTCCAAGAAGGCGAGGCAGCCCTGGGCGCCATCACCGACGCGGGTTGAGCGCCGCCCAGGCAGTAGCCGGAAAACCGATAGGCCGTCTCACGCCCATGACGGCCTGCGATATCCTCGAGGCTGGCGTGGCAGCGATCAGAGGTCGTCGCCCCGTGCAAGTCGCCTTTAGGATCGGTGCCTGTCCGCCAGCGTCGCCCGAATGCCCCAACGCGCGGCCAAGGCTTCGGGGATGACGAAAAGGGCAAATCCACCGATCAGCAGGGCTGGGATAGGCGCGCCCATAGTGCCGTGGCCTGTGAACACGGTGTTTAGAATGTCGCCGAGTTCGGTCAGGCTGCGCATGCCGAAAGCAACCGCGATGGCCGCAGGCGCCCTTAGCCACAGCGCTGTCACAAGGGCTGCGCTCATGGCAAGGTTTCTGATCCCGAATGTATTGGTGACAAAGCTGATTTCCTCCCACTGATCGAAATCGGGGAAATCGTTGAAGAACATCGTAGGCGCAAAAAGGCCGATCATCGCCGTGGCAAAGCCGATCACAGCGAGGAAGCAGCCGTAGAAGAAAATCCATTTGGGCAAGGCGGGTGCGGCCATCATGCGCTGCTTTCGATAAAGGCGGCGGAAAGGCCCGGCGGCATCGCCGGGCCCTAAGTTTTACCAGCGGATCACTTGTCCCAATAGGCGGCAGCGAGGCCTAATAGGAATTCGCCGTCATAGCCTGGATAGGCCGCCTTCATTGCTGCGGTGACGTCGTCGGGGGTGCTGGCCGCGTCCCACGCTGCGTCGAGCGTTTGCACATAGCCGATCGCGGTGTCGAGTTCGCCGCGGGTGGTGGGAAGCCCGTGACCCACGAGCAGCGTGTCAAACGCGTCGTCATCGCGCAGCTCCTCCAGTGTTGCGATCCAGTTCTTGCGGTCGACGCCGGGCGCGAAGTAGACGCCGTTATAGACCAGGTCTTGGACCACGGCGACGCGTTGCTCGGGCAGAACAGCGACGATGGTCTTGGGCGCCTCGGCGTTGTCGTAGGCGCGGAATTCGACCGTAACGCCGCCGATCTCGGTCATACCCAGCTCAAGGTCGGCCCCGGTGAGAAGCGAGGTCGGCTCCGGTTGCTCGCCGCTCGTGGCCTCGGCCCGCAACCCTTCGCGGATTTCGGGCAAGGTGACAAATTCCACGCCCTCAAACGTGCTCACCCCGCCCCAATGATCCGGGTGCTCATGGCTCACATACGCTGTGTGGATGCTCTTTTGCGTCGACGCGATCAGCGCGGCCACCTCCGCCGCAGTCGGCGGTACGAATGTCGCGTCAACGAGCAGGATCTGGTCGCCCAGTTCGAGGACGTGGGACGTCACATTCACGGCTTCGGCGGGCGAGACATAGGTATGGAATGTCACGCCCCCTTTGGTGAAGGAATGGACGGTGCCTGCGGGCAGCGCACCTTGCGCCTGGGTGACAGTCGGCTCCGCGACGCCGCGCACCAGCGCTGCGGCCCCAGCGGTCAGCGCAGCCCCTTTGATCAACTGCCTACGGCTTAAACTCTGTGTCATGGTGACGTTTCCTCCTGAATATCGGAATGCGCAGGCGCTTCCCAAAGCCTGCCTGAAAGCGGACCGCCTCTAGCGCCCGTGATAGGCTTGGCTTACGGCAAAGCTGTCCTCGAACCAGTGCCACAGCACGACCTGCCCATCGCGGACCTTGGCGCGCAGGGCGAAGGTGAAGTCGCCGATTTCCTGGCCGGAATTGGTGGTGATGCCGTTCATCTCACCGAAAACCGCGACGGTGTCGCCCGAGGCGAAGGCGTCGGTGTTTTCCCATTTGGTGGTCTGGAGATTGGACGAAAACACGCCCAAAAACGCGAAGATCGCCTCTTTGCCCCGCGTTTCGCCGATCCAGGGAAGGGTGCTGTCGCCTTCGTTGTGCCACACCATGTCGTCGGCCATCAGGTCGCTCATCTTCGCCATATTACCCCCGCCCATGGCGCCCATGAAGGCCATGACGGTGTCGAAAGAGGCTTGGCTTACGGGGTCCATTGTTTGTGCTCCTGCATGCTGTGCGAGAATGGTGACGAGCGCGCTCGCCAGGGAGGTTTTGATCAACGTTCTACGGTTCATTGTGCGGCTCCGTTTGTGGGCGCGCCTTGGGTTGGGCGTGCGGGTTGAACTCGGTGGGCGCGTCTTGGGTTGGGCTGTCATGGCCTGCGCGCCAGTTCAGATGCGGGTTTTCGCGAAAAGCCACCCGTTCGACGTACCGCGTCATCACCTCGACCACCCAGTCGAGCTGCGCCTGGTCCGTCGCCTCCGCACAAAGCGCCAAAGCCCCGTCCTGATGGGCTAACTGGCAGCGCCCAAAGGAAAGCGCGATCAACACCTGAGACGGCTGTTTTGCTGTGCATGCCTGGGGTCCAAAGTGATCGCACAGCGCACGCAGGTATTGACTGGCCTGTTCGGTTTTCAACGTGGCGAAGGCCTGCATCCGAGCCGTCCCTGAATAGCGTTAAGGGACCGTACCGCTTAGAATTTGATCTGATTATTCCTTGATTTCTGACTTTATAATTCGGCTCAGCCGATCAATAAGGCGCTGTCTGTAAGGCAAATGGAGCGCGCCCTTGATCGATCATCTCAGGCAAATGGCTGTTTTCGCGAAGGTGGTGGAACAAGATTCGTTCCGCGGCGCGGCAAAGGTTCTTGGCCTCTCGCCCTCGCGTGTCAGCGAGACTGTCTCGGAACTCGAGGACTATTTGGGTGTCACGCTGCTTTACCGGACGACCCGCAAGATCGGCCTGACCAATGAGGGGCGCATCTTCTATGGCCGCGTCACTGAAATGCTCAAAAGCGCAGAAGCGGGTTTAAACGAGATCAGCGCGCTCTCGCTAGAGCCTGTGGGCGCGCTCAGATTGTCGATCCCGGCGTTTCTATCGTCCGGGCCACTTTCCACGTCGCTCGCAGAATTCGCAAAGCGCCATCCCAATGTGGCTTTCTCGGTGACGTATACGGATAACGTCGTCGGGCTCATAGAGGACGGCTTTGATCTCAACATCCGGGTGGGCTGGCTCGATGACAGTTCGATGATGTCGCGCAAGCTTGCCGAAGGCCAACGCGCCTTAGTGGCCGGAACAGATTACGCCAGCCTGCGTGAGACCCCCCGACGCCCCGCCGACCTCGAAGACTGGGATTGGATCCGCTACCGCAACCGCGCAGACACGACGAAGTTTGTGGGCCCAAATGGCGAAGAGGAACGCGTGACCGGCAAAGCCCAGATCGAGGTGGATAGCATTGACGCCCTCGATCACCTGGTTCGGCAAAATCTTGGCGTCACCATACTGCCCGCAAACATCGCGGAGCGCGGCGTAGCCAAGGGCGACCTTGTGCGCTTGCTCCCGGATTGGCGCCTGCGAGAGCTGGGTATTTTCGCGGTCTGGCCCGACAAGTCGCGTCGCGAGAGCCTCACATTGCTCTTCGTGCGCTTTCTGGCAGATCAGGGGCTTTGCCAACCGATCGATTAGCCGGCGACGCCGCATCCAAGGGGGGTCTTGCGCAAGGCGCGCCCCTTTCGTCAGATCTTGAAGCGTGGCACACATCGCGGATTACGCGGGCTTGTAGTGGCCATTTTGGTATAGTCGCTCAATAGACCAGCAACATCCGCCGCCACCACAGTGAAGACGCATGAACGATGCCGATAAATGAAAACGCGAGACTGTCCGTCGCCCCGATGATGGATTGGACCGACCGGCATTGCCGCGCGTTTCACAGGGTGCTGAGCCGCAAGACCCTACTTTACACCGAGATGGTGACAGCGCCTGCGCTGGTTCGGGGCAAGGCGCGGCATCTGTTGCGCTTTTCACCCGCCGAGCACCCGGTCGCGTTGCAGTTAGGCGGCTCGGACCCGGCGGAGCTTGCGCTGGCGGCGCGGATCGGGGCGGAGGAGGGCTATGACGAGATCAACCTCAATGTGGGCTGCCCGTCCGACCGGGTGCAATCAGGCGCTTTCGGCGCGGTGTTGATGAAGGATCCGACTTTGGTGGCTGAATGCGCCGCGGCGATGATCGCCGCTCAGGCGCGCCCTGTGACAGTCAAATGCCGGATCGGGGTCGACGATCAAGATCCTGAGACGGTGCTGCCCCGCTTCCTCGCAACGCTGCAGGCGGCGGGGGTGCGCCGGGTCATCGTGCATGCGCGCAAGGCCTGGCTCAAGGGGTTGAGCCCGAAGGAAAACCGCGATGTCCCGCCGCTCGATTACGCGCTGGTGCACCGGATGAAGGCCGCGTTTCCCGACCTGCATCTGTCGATCAATGGCGGCATCAACAGCCTCGGCCAAGCCCAAGATCACCTCGGCGGGATGGACGGGGTGATGATCGGCCGCGCCGCCTATCAAAACCCGGCCGACATCTTGCTGACCGCCGATGCGGCGATTTTCAACGCGCCCAACCCCTTGCCCGATGCGCGCGCGGCGGTGGCGGCGATGCGCCCGTACATCGCGCAGCATTTGGCCGAAGGAGGGCGGCTCCATTCGGTGACGCGCCATATGCTGGGCCTGTTCGCCGGGCAACCGGGCGCGCGCCATTGGCGGCGGGTGCTGAGCGCGGGGGCGGTGCAGTCCGGGGCGGGGCTCGAGGTGCTAGGCGCGGCGCTGCAGGCTCCGGCGACCGCTTAGGCCCAGCGGCCCCCAGAAGCGCCAAGCAGCCCGCAGACGCCTCAAGCGGCACGCGCCACCCAGCGAGACCAGACGCGCGGCCCGGTTGAAGCCCTAAAATCGCGCCCTTTCTCTTTTTCCCAAATACCTCCGCCGGAGGCTCAAAGACTTTTCTGGCACAGCCTTGCAGCCTTAAGCGATCCGCGGTGGGACGCGCTAACCCTGGCGCGCCCGCCTGCCGCCCCGGCGCTGGCGCAAGAGACCGGCGCGGCCTGGTAACTCCGCGATGATCGCGCGCCGGGTTTCCTGGCTCATCTGGCCCCACGCGGTGATCTCATCCATGGTCCTGTAGCAGCCCGCACAAATCCCCGCCTTGGGATGGATCCCGCACAGGCGCACACAGGGCGAGGCAATCGGGTCCATATCGGTGGGATCAGTGCTCACGTGTCCTGCCTCATCGCGCGCAACCGGTCGAGCGCGCCCTGTAGGATAAAGCCAGCGGCCACGTGGTCAATCACCGCCGCCCGTTTTGCCCGCGACGTATCGGCTTCCAGCAGCGCGCGTTCAGCCGCCACCGTCGATAAGCGCTCATCCCAGAACGCAATCGGCAGCGGGTGCAACGCGGCGAAATTTCGGGCGAAAGCGCGGGCAGACTGCGCCCGTGGCCCTTCGCTGCCATCCATGTTGAGCGGCAGGCCCAACACGATGCCGCCGAGCCCGCGCGCCGCGACGATCGCCCAAAGCGCCTCGGCGTCGAGGGTGAACTTGCGCCGCCGGATCGTCTCCAGCGGGGTCGCCACGCTCAAAAGCGGGTCGGACACCGCGACACCGATGGTCTTGGTGCCCAGATCAAGCCCGGCCAGGCCTGCCGCGCGGGGCAATGCGCTCGCAAAAGCCTCGAGCGAGGCGCAGATCATAGCGGTCTCACTCCAGAAGGCCCGCGTCTCGGGCAGCGGCCTCTAACAGCGCCAGCGACTCGGGCGCATCGGCAAAAGCGGTTTGCGCCTCCGTCCAGATCGCGGCGGCTTCTTCGGTATTGCCCAGGATCGCCAGCGAGCGGATCAGCCGCGCCCAATCCTGCGGTGGGCCGCCCTCCATCGCCAGCCGGTCATAAAGCCCGGTGACCATGGATTGGATCATCGCCATCCGGTCCTCGGGCGCCATGTCTTCGGCGGCGGCGATATCGGCCAGCGTTGGCCCTGCTTGCTCGGGCGCGACCCAGCGCTCCCCGGCGCGGCGGGCAATGCTTGGCATCGCATCGGTGACGCCCGCCACCCAAGGCGCCTGCACCGTGCTGTCGCGCAACAGGCGTTGCCAAATCCGGAAGGTCAGATCAAACCGCTCCGTCTGCAAATAGCTCAGCCCTTGGTAATAGCGCGCCAGCCCGTTGGCATTGTCCAGCGACAGCGCATTACGGATCTGGATATCGGCCTCGGGGGTCACCTGACCGCCGGCGGCGCTGATCAGGTAACTGGCGAGCAGGGCATAATCGTTGGCTGTGGCCTCGCTGTCCTTGGCGGTGATCAGCCGCGCCTGCGCCAAATAGGCGGCGCGCCAACGACCGATGCGCGCCTCGTTTTGCGCCAGAAAGCCTAAACCCTCAGCATCGCCCGGATTTTCCGCCACCGCCGCGCGCAACCGCTGCATCAATGTCGCCAATTCAGGATCGAGATCTCTCTCAGGCACGGGCGCAAGGCTCGCCTCCGCCTCGGCCTGGCTGGGTCGCGTTGCGCGCAATTGCTCAGCCGCATCGAGCCGCGCGGTAAGCGGCAGATCCGGCCGCCCCGGCTCTCCGACAAAGCCGTAGAACGCCACGCCTGCAAGCAGTATCACCACCACCAGGCCAACGCCGGCGATCGCCGCGGCGCGCGGGGTATGTCCCGGAGCAGCGGCGTCGCTCGCGGCTTTATCGGCATCGAGGAGCCGCCGAGATACTTCTAGGCGCACCCGCTCAGCCTCATCGGGGTTAAGCGTGCCGCGCGCCACATCGCGGTCAATTTCCGCCAATTGGTCGCGGTAAACCTTAACGTCCGGCGCGCGGGCGGGCAGGGCTTGATCCAGCGCCTCGTCGCGGCGCAGCACGGCGAATGCCAACAGCGCTGCCACCATCAGCGTTGTCAGCGATGCTACGATCCAAAATACCACTTGCGCGCCTCCGTCTCTCTCACATAAGCCGCCAGCGGGATTTCGCAAAACAAAGCCTCATCCGAAAAGCCTTGTCCGATGCGACACCGAGTTGCACTGTGGCGCGCAGATGAGTTTCGTAATCCTGCTGAGGAATGCCGCGTCGGCCTTGTTGGGCCTGCGGGGTTGGTACAAAAGAGCACGGTCAACGCCGCGGGGAGCCGATGAAACGTTATTCCGCCTTTGCCATCGCGCGCGAGGCTTTGCGCAACCACACCGGTTGGGAGCGCGCCTGGGCCTCACCCGATCCAAAGGCGCATTACGACACCATTATCGTGGGTGCTGGGGGGCACGGTCTGGCCACGGCCTATTACCTGCGCAAACGCTTTGGCGTGCGCAACATGGCGGTGCTCGACAAGGGTTGGCTGGGCGGCGGCAATACCGGCCGCAACACCACGATTATCCGCTCCAATTACCTGCAAGACGCCTCGGCCGCGATCTATGAGAAGTCGCGTTCGCTCTACGAAACGCTCAGCCAGGAAATCAATTACAACATCATGTTCAGCCCACGCGGCGTGATGATGCTGGCGCAGACCGAGCACGAGGTGCGCGGGTACAAACGCACGGCCCAGGCCAATGCGCTCCAGGGGGTGGAGACCGAGTTTATCCCGCCTTGGAAGGTCAAGCAGTTATGCCCGATCATCGAGGTCAAAGGGCCCCGTTACCCGGTTTTGGGGGGCGTTGTGGCAGCCCCGCGGCGGCACCGCGCGCCATGATGCAGTGGCCTGGGGGTTGGCGCGCGCCTGCTCGGCGATGGGTGTCGATATCATCCAGAACTGCGCCGTCACTGGCATCACCCGCGAAGGCGGCCGCGTGACCGGGGTCAATACAAGCCGCGGCGACATCGGCTGTGACCGGCTGGGCATCGTCGTGGCGGGCCATTCTGGCGTGTTGGCGGAGATGGCGGGCTTCCGGTTGCCGGTTGAAAGCGTGGCCCTGCAGGCGCTGGTAAGTGAGCCGATCAAACCGTGCATGGACGTGGTCGTGATGGCCAACACAGTGCACGGCTATATGAGCCAATCTGACAAGGGTGAGATGGTGATCGGCGGCGGTGCGGATGGGTACAACAATTATACGCAGCGCGGTTCATTCCACCACAAGGAGGAAACAGTGCGCGCGCTGGTCGAGACCTTCCCGATGCTATCGCGGCTTAAGATGCTGCGCCAATGGGGTGGGATTGTGGATATGACCGGTGATCGCTCACCGATCCTGTCAAAGACGCCGGTTGAGGGCATCTACATCAATTGCGGCTGGGGCACTGGCGGGTTCAAGGCGATCCCGGGCTCGGGCTGGGGCTTTGCGCAACTGATGGCGAAGGGCGCTGCGCCGTTGTGTGATCAGTTCGGGCTCGACCGGTTCCGCGAAGGGCGCTTTATCGATGAGAGCGTCGCTGCGGGTGTGGCCCATTGACTGCGATGCAACTGACTTTCATGCAATCGACTTTCATGCAGCCGACCGAAATCCAGCGCGACATCGGCATGCGTGATGCCGGAGCCGCCGCCAATTGGGCTGTACCGGCGAGCGGCTCAGTCGCTCCCGGCGCTATCGAACTCCTGGGTGCCGCTGCGGCGCCCGCCCATCGTCTCGGGCGGTCGATACTGACGCGACTTGCCATAGGCGTCGTCATGGTGCGAGCGCGGGCGGGGCGGCTCTTCACGCCGCAATTCGTGGCGCAGGACCACCCAAGCGACGGCGATGATCATCGCGAACGTGCCGCCGACGACACCGATCAACTCAAGGAAACTCATGAGCAAAAGATGGGCGTGACGCAGAGCTATGGCAAGACAACCGCCCCGTGGTTGGGCGCAGATCGGCGGGTTTTGGCATGCTGAGATTGTTCTGCCCCTATTGCCGGATCTATGTCGACGAAACCGAGTTGGTGCCAGGCGGTGAGGCGCATTTGCGCCGCGCGGGCCCCGGGGCCAGTGACGCTGAGTTTGAGGCCTATCTGTTCCACCGCGCTAATCCCAAAGGCGTCCATATCGAGCGCTGGCGCCATATCTACGGCTGCGGCAAGTGGTTCCATGTGGCCCGCTGCACGATGACCAACGAGGTATTCGGCAGCTACACCGCCCAGGTTATCGAGCCGCCCGCCGATATCATCGCCGCGATCCAAGCCAAACGGCCCGGCTGGGCATGGGAGGCCGCGTCATGAGCAGCTATCGTTTGACCAAGCCCGGACGCCTCACCAAAGGCGGCGCACCGCTGAAATTTCGCTTTAACGGCAAGCCGATGGAAGGCGTTGCGGGCGATACGCTGGCCTCGGCGCTGCTGGCCAACGGGCAGACTTTGGTGGGCCGCTCGTTCAAGTATCACCGCCCGCGCGGGATCGTTGCCAGCGGCGCCGAGGAGCCTAACGCGCTCGTTAATCTTGGCCGCGGCGCCCGGCTTGAGCCGAACCAGCGCGCCACCACGACCCAGCTCTTCAACGGGCTCAGCGCGGAAAGTCAGAACCACTGGCCCAGCCTTGAGTTTGATATCGGCGCGATTAACGGGTTTGCCTCGGCGCTGCTTCCGGCGGGGTTCTATTACAAGACGTTCATACATCCGCGCCCGTTTTGGAAATACGTGTTTGAGCCGCTGATCCGTCAATCAGCCGGTCTGGGGCAGGCGCCAAACCGCAAAGATGTGGACCGCTATGAGCACTTTTATGCCCATACCGACCTGCTTGTCGTGGGCGGCGGCGTTGCTGGTCTGACCGCGGCGCGGGCGGCGGCAGGGCAGGGCAAGCGCGTGCTGGTGCTCGAACAAAGCCCCCATTGGGGTGGCCGTGCGCCGGTTGACGATCATGAGATCGACGGCCAGCCCGTGGCCGATTGGGTCGCTGTGCAGGTGGCCGAACTCGCCGCGATGCCAAATGTCGAATTACGGCGCAATTGCATGGGCGCGGGCGTCTACGATCACGGCTATGTGCTGGCCTATGAGCGCCTCACCGATCATGCTCCTGGCGAGAGTGACGCGCCGCGCCACCGCTTGTGGAAGATCCGCGCGGGCCACGTGATCACCGCGACAGGGGCGCTGGAACGCCCGTTGAGTTTTGCTGGCAACGACGTGCCCGGCGTGATGCTAGCGGGCGCGGTGCGCGACTACGTGGTCGAGTACGGCGTGACCCCCGGCGATGAGGTGGTGATCGTCACCAACAACGACGACGCTTATCGCACCGCACTGGCGCTCGACGAGGCGGGCGTGGCGGTGCCTGCGATTGTGGATGCGCGCGCCGATGCGACGAGCCCGCTGATCGAAACTGTCAAATCCCGCGGTATCCGGGTGGTTCCGCGCAGCGGTGTCGCTTGGGTCGAGGGCGGGCGCACGGTCACCGCCGTGCATGTAGGCCGCATCGGCGGCACCGGCGGTGCTGTGGATGAGAAGATCCGCTGTGACGCTGTGGCGATGTCGGGCGGCTGGTCGCCGGTGGTGCATCTGTGGTCCCATTGCGGCGGCAAACTCACCTGGGACGACGCATCCGCGCAGTTCCGCCCCGATCCGACGCACGCCCCTATCGGCGCTGACGGAGCCGCTTTTGTCAGCACGGCGGGCGCGGCCAGCGGTGCGGCCAGCTTGGCCGAGGTTCTCGCCGATGCGCACAAAGCGGGCGCTGACGCGGTGGGCGCATCCCCGTCGGATCCGCCGCACGCCCCTGCAGAGGAGGCGGCGCCGATCCGGCCTATCTGGGTGATGCCGACCGAGGCGAGCGACGCGCTCAAATCCAAGATGTGGCTTGATTTTCAAAACGATGTGAAGGTTTCCGACGTGGCGCTCGCCGCCCGCGAAGGCTTTGAAAGCGTTGAGCACACCAAGCGCTATACCACGCTTGGGATGGCCACCGACCAAGGTAAGTTGAGCAATATCAACGGCCTGGCTGTGCTGGCTGATGCGCGTGGCGCGGCGATCCCCGAGGTGGGGACAACCACGTTCCGACCGCCCTACACGCCGATCTCGATGGGCGCGATTGCTGGTGAGGCGCGCGGCGCGCTGTTTCAGCCGGTCCGCCAATCGCCGCTGCACGCCTGGCACGAGGCGAACGGCGCCCATTGGGAGCCGGTGGGCCAGTGGCGCCGGCCCTATTGCTTTCGTCGCACCGGTGAAGGCGTGGATCGGGCGGTTCGCCGCGAGATCGTCAACACCCGCACCCATGTGGGCCTGCTGGACGCCTCGACGCTCGGCAAAATCCTGGTGCGCGGGCCCGACGCGGCCAAGTTTCTCGACATGATCTACACGGGCATGATGTCGACGTTAAAGCCGGGGCGCTGCCGTTACGGGCTGATGTGCAGCGAAAACGGCTTCTTGATGGATGACGGCGTGGTCGCGCGTTTGAGCGAGGACACGTTCCTGTGCCACACCACCTCCGGCGGCGCCGAGAGCGTGCATGCCCATCTGGAAGAATGGCTGCAGACCGAGTGGTGGGATTGGCGCGTCCACACCCTCAACGTTACCGAGCAATATGGCCAAATCGCGGTTGTCGGCCCCAAAGCCCGGACGCTTCTGGAAGCCTTGGGCGGCATGGACCTCTCGGCTGACGCGCTGCCGTTTATGGCCTGGGCCGAGGGCACGCTTGCTGGGATCCCGGTGCGGGTGTTCCGCATCAGCTTCTCTGGCGAATTGTCCTACGAGATCGCGGTGTCTGCGCACCATGCGCGGGCGCTGTGGGATAAATTGATCGAGGCGGGCGAAACCCATCACGTGATGCCCTACGGTACCGAAGCGCTGCATGTGATGCGCGCTGAGAAGGGCTTCATCATGATCGGCGACGAAACCGACGGCACGGTGATCCCGCAGGATCTGGGGCTTACCTGGGCGATCTCGAAGAAGAAAGACGACTATATCGGTAAGCGCGCGCAGGTCCGAAGTCATATGACCGACCCGGCGCGCTGGCGCCTGGTAGGCTTGCAAACCGTAGATGGCTCGGTCCTGCCGGAAGGGGCTTACGCAATCGCGCGCGGGCGCAACGCCAATCGTCAACCCAATGTGCAGGGGCGCGTCACCTCCACCTATTACTCGCCCACCCTCGATCACGGCATCGCCATGGGCCTGGTTGAGAACGGCCCTGAGCGGATGGGCGAGGTGCTGAAATTCAACAAGCTGGACGGCAAGACGGTCGAGGCGACCATCGTCGACCCCGTTTTCTTCGACAAGGAAGGGGCCAAGCAGAATGTCTGAGCATGCGGTTACCGCGCTCCAAGGGGCATCCTTCGACGGGCAAGTGGCGGTTCGCGAGGCCCCGCTGCGTGGCATGATCACCCTCAAAGGCGATCTGAGCGATGCTGCTGTGGCGAGTGCGGTAGCCGCCGCCAATGGCGCGGAGATCCCCGCGAGCGGCGGCGCGAGTGGCACAGCAGAGGCGGGGTGCCTTTGGATGGCGCCGGACGAGGTGCTGCTGACCACAGCGCTGAGCAGCGTAGGCGATCACGTGGCGCAGCTTAATGAGGCGCTCGGCGGGCATCATGTGCTGGTGGCCGATGTGACGGGCGCCCGCGCGATCCTGGTGCTGGAAGGGTCCGGCGCGGCGGAGGTGCTGGCCAAGGCCTCGCCGGCGGATCTCCATCCCAGCGTGTTCACACCAGGCACGTTCCGCCGCACCCGGCTGGCGCAAATACCGGCGGCCTTTTGGTGTCATCGTGGGGATCTTATCGAGGTGTTCTGCTTCCGCTCGGTGGCGCGCTATGCCTTCGATCTGCTGGCCAACGGCGCCAAACCGGGCAGCGAGGTGGGCTATTTTTGAGCCCGCCACCCCGCGCCGACCCTTGACGCGGCGCCAGGGATACCATTTGTGCAGCCAAGGTTAATCGCACAGAAGGGGGCCTCTCATGCCTTTCGAACTTCCCGCACTTCCCTACGCCCATGACGCTTTGGCCGGGCAGGGCATGTCGAAAGAAACGCTCGAATACCACCACGACCTGCACCACAAGGCCTATGTCGATAACGGCAACAAGCTGATCGCGGGGACAGAGTGGGACGGCAAAAGCCTCGAAGAGATCATCACAGGCACCTATGATGCGGGCGCGGTGGCGCAAAACGGTATCTTCAACAACATCAGCCAATTGTGGAACCACAACCAGTTTTGGGAGATGATGGGCCCCGGTGAAAGCAAGATGCCCATCATCTCCCAAAACTGGTTGTGGTTCCACAATTGGCTGATGTTGTTGAAGATACCGTTTTGCGCCACCGCGCCCGCATCATAGGTGCCTGTGATGATCTCTTCGAGGCTTTTGCCGTCCCACTC
>JBCDGW010000006.1:0-78720 GCA_038750765.1 Pseudomonadota bacterium
CGATACCGGCACCACGAACATACTGCCCATCGCCCTCGATGACGCAGCCCAGACCAGCGAAGACACCCCCCTCGTCATCCCCGTGGCCGATCTCATCGCCAATGACACCGACCCCGACGGCGGCACCCCCGCCATCAGCGGTATCGCCAGCCAACCGAGCAACGGCACCGCCACCTTTGACGCCACCGCCGGCACGCTCACCTACACTCCCAACCCAGACTTTGCCGGGCAAGACAGCCTCACCGTCACCGTCAGCGACGGCCAAGGCGGCACCGCGCAGAGCACTCTCGCCATCACCGTCGCACCCGTCAACGATGCGCCGAGCGTCAGCGCCGAAGTACAAGCTGTTGCAAGCGAGAACGACACGGCTCCCTTGGTCGTCGACCTTTTAGAAGGCGCCTCCGACCCAGAAGCAGACCCGCTCGCTATCACCGGCCTGCAGCTTGTTTCGGGAGATGCCCGCGGTGTCGTCGTCAATGGCGCGACGCTGGAGGTGAACCCCGGCGCCTACAGCGATCTGGGCGGCGGCGAAACTGAGGTCATCGTCTATAGCTACACGATCGACGACGGCAATGGCGGCGCCGTTGATCAGACGGCGACCATCACTGTCCTTGGCGCAGATACCGGTGGTGTTGGGGCGTTAAGTGACGCCGACCCGGCCCCGAACGTACTGCCGGAAAATGCCGCGTTTGGGGATGGTCTAGGACTGACGCTTTCCGCGACGGACCCCGATAGCGGTGACACGGTGAGTTACTCCCTCAGCGATGCGCGCTTCCAGGTTAACCCGCTTGGTGTGGTCACCGTGGCGCCGGAAGCAGCATTCGACCATGAGACCGAAGCCGAGATTACGCTCGAGGCGACTGCGCGGTCGAGCGACGGAAGCAGCAGCGTGCAAAGCTTCACGGTGAATGTGGCAGATGTGAACGAGTTCGATGTCGGTCCGTTAAGCGATGCCGATGCCGCCGACAACACCGTGGCGGAGGATGCGCCTGACGGGACGCCTGTCGGCATTACCGGCTTTGCTGAAGACGCCGATGGTACAACAAACGGCATCACCTATACGCTCGACGATGATGCTGGCGGGCGCTTTGCGATCGATCCGTCGACTGGCGTGGTGCGGGTAGCAAATGCGACGCTGATCGACTTTGAGGCTGCGACAAGCCACACCATCACCGTGCAAGCGCAATCGGAAGACGGCTCGAGCGCAACGGGCAATTTCGACATCGCGGTCACGGACTTATTCGAAAATCTCCCGCCAGTCGCCAATCCAGACACCAACATCGATGACCCTGTGATTGAGGATGGCGTGGTGCCAGGCGACGCAAGCGCGATGGGGAATGTTCTTGCCAATGACACGGACCCCAACCCAGGGGCTTCCCTGATTGTTGTCGGTTTCGTTGCGGGCAATGCGACGGCTCCGCTCAGCACCGCAACCGGAAGCAGCATTAACGGGGCCTTCGGCGCGCTGACGCTCAACGGCGACGGCAGTTGGGTTTACGCGTTGAACGACACCGACCCAGCAGTGCAAGCGCTCGCTGAGGGCGAAGCGGTGCAGGATGTCTTCAGCTACACAGTAGCGGATTCCGGAGGGCTTTCGGACACCACGACGCTCGCCATCACGGTGACAGGCAGTAACGATGCACCCTCCGTGGCGGCGGGCGCGCTCGCGGCGACTGAAGACGGACCTGTCGCCACACTAGATCTTTCAGCGTTGGGCAGCGATCCCGATAGCGGCGAGGACGGATCTTCCGTCACCTATGCTATTTCCGCCGTACCTGCCGACGGGACAGCGTCGATCGTCGGGCAGGAATTGCGGTTAGATCCAGGTGCCAGTTTTCAATCGCTGGCTCTGGGAGAAACCAGCGTTGTTACCATTGGGATAACCGCCACGGACAGCGCAGGCGCCGCATCGGCCAGTGCTGATGTAGAGGTGACGATAACGGGCACCAATGACGCGCCCGTGGTGGCGCAAGCTCTCGCGCTCATGGCGACCGAGGGTGGCATCGTGCGCACGCTAGATCTCCTGACAGGCGCAAGCGATACAGATGCAAGCGATGTGCTCAGCATCGCCAATGTCTCTGCGCTACCCGATGGCTTCACGCTCGATGGAACTTTGTTAAGCGTCGACCCGTCGGATCCAGCTTTCGAAGGGTTAAACGACGGCGAAGTCGCAACGATTGACGTGACCTTTGACGTGGCGGACGGCAACGGCGGCAGCACACCGCAAACAGCGACCGTAACCGTGGAGGGCGTGACGGATCAGCTACCACCCAACGCCCCCACCTTGGTCATCGCAGCCGCAGACCGCACGGCGCCCGGAGAGACCGACGCGGCGCGGGTCACGCTGCAAGGGCAGACGAGCCCAGGGGCAGAGGTAGACCTGATTTCCGCCGACGGAAGCGTTGTTATCAGCACGGTCCTCGCCGATGTGAGTGGCGCGTTCCGCATTCCAGATATCGCGTTGCCTGTCGGCGTGACAGCCTTTCAAGCCGTTGCCCGCGATCCGCAAACAGGGCTCGAAAGCATAAGCGATGGCTTCAGCTTCGCGCGTCTCGATCCCGCCCCCGACGCACCACCAAACGCAGTTCTGGCATGGATCGATCAGGCCCTCGAAACCATCGCAGAAAGCGGCGTGTCGCCCGACTTTGCCTCACGCGCCTTGGCGATGCAGGCAATCGCTGTCGAGAATGCGCTGGCGGCGGTGAATGACGAGGATGGCTACCTTTTCAGCTATGAAGGTGCTGGCGCCGACCCTTCCCTGGCAGTCGCGCACGCAGCGCACGGCGTGTTGGTCAAGCTGTTTCCAGGTCAAACCGGTGCATTGAACGCGGTACTCGCTGATTTCGTTGACGTGTCATCGGCATCGAACGCGGCGCAGGCGCAAGCCGAAACCCTTGGTCAGGCGGCAGCAGCGCGCGTCTTGACGTTCCGCCAAGATGACGGCTGGGACATAAACGTCTTCTACATCGGCTCGGACGCCGACGGCGAATGGCGCCCGACAGGTCCCTCGTACTTTAACGCGCTCAACCCGCAATGGGCCGACCTCGATCCCTTTACCCTAATCGCCGATGATCAGTTCCGCCCCGACGCGCCGCCGTCGCTGTTAAGCGATACGATCACCGATGACGCCTATGCCAACGACCTCGAACGGGTGCGTGCT
This sequence comes from Pseudomonadota bacterium, assembly GCA_038750765.1. Taxonomy (GTDB): domain Bacteria; phylum Pseudomonadota; class Alphaproteobacteria; order Rhodobacterales; family Rhodobacteraceae; genus Psychromarinibacter. Next base: position 3,161 of record JBCDGW010000006.1, read on the forward strand.
CTGGGCGCGTCTGACAGCACAGAGCGCACCGACGATCAGACGCAGATCGCCCGTTTTTGGGCGGCGGGCACCGGCACAGCGACGCCGCCAGGCACATGGGCGCGCATCGCACGCGAGGTGAGCAAAGCAGAGGGTCTGTCGCTAAGCCAATCGGCAGAATTGATGCTGAAACTCAATCTTGCTCTGGCTGATGCCGCGATTGCCGCGTGGGATACGAAATACACCTATGATCTGTGGCGCCCTGTCACGGTATTGTCCGAAGGCGGCAGCGTGGACGGCACCCCGATCGCCGCCGATCCAACCTGGGCCCCATTGCTGACGACGCCCGCCCATCCCGAATATGTGTCCGGGCATTCCACCTATTCAGGCGCCGCGGCGACTGTTCTGAGCGACTTTTTCGGCGACGACTATGCCTTTGAAAGTACTTCGAGCACCACCTCAGGCCCGATCACGCGAAGCTTCGCCAGCTTCAAAGAGGCAGCAGAGGAAGGCGGCGAGAGCCGGATCTTCGGCGGCATCCATTTTGATTTCTCCAACCAAACCGGACTGGCGCTTGGCGAGGACGTGGCTGAATGGGTTCTGGCGAGCTTCGATCCGCTGAATGACACCGTTGCGCCGACGATCACACTGCTTGACCTGGATCCAGACGCCTTGAGCGAAGCGCCCGTGATCGAGGGGGTTCTCACCGACAATCTCTCAGGGGCGCTGAGCTTGCGCGCGGTCGTCGACGGCAGTGATGACTATCTCACCGTCGCAGTGGACAGCTTGGGCGGATTTGCTTTTGACCCCGGTGATTTGGACGATGGTTTGCACAATGTTTCCTTCATTGCTCAGGACGCGGCAGGCAATACGGCGCTAGAGGGCTATGAGTTCTTTATCTCCTCGACACCGCCGACTGTTACGCTGGACGCGAGCAGCATCAGCGCGAGCAACACCGCACTCGGCGTCGGCGCACGGATTGCCGGTGACATTGACCTGCCGCCGGGCGTAGACGTTGCCGCGCTGTCTGTGCAGATCGGTGACGGCCCTGTCCTGCCGTTGAATTTTGACGCCGATGGCCTGTTCAGCGAAGCGCTAGAGATCGGCGCATTGGCGCCTGGAAGCCACCAGATAAAACTGCGCGTGGCCGATACGGCCGGCAACGAGACGATCACGACGATCAACGCCACGCTGGCCGAGCGGCCCCCATTTGAGATTATTCGGCTCGAGCCGCGGGATCTTGAATCGGAGGTCGGATCAACTGTCTTCCCGCTGATCCAGTTCAGCCGCGAAGTGGACACCGACACGCTGAATTCCGACAGCTTCTTCGCCATCACCGCGACAGGCGAGAAGATGTCGGCCAACATCACGCCGTTCGCTGACGGCACCGGCGCTTGGATGTTCTTTGACGAGCCTCTCCCCGGCGCAACCGCGATTGAGCTGATCGTTGACGGCGATCTGATCAAAGCCGCCGACGGCGCCGCGCTCGATGGTGATGGCGACGGGGTGCCGGGCGGACAAGCTGTGCAACGCTTCACGACGGTGTCGCTGGTGGGGCTCGAAAGCACGTCGCTTGTGGGCCGCATCGTGGATCCGGGCGAAGACCTCTACATGATGACGCCTGACGATTTCGCCTCTGGCCCCGCGGGGGTGACCGACTACGCCAACCATACCTACCTCAATCCCATCGAAAACGCTGATGTGCACGTGCTCGGACGGCCGGATCTCCAGGTCTTCACCGATGAGAACGGGTTCTTTGAGTTGACCGGTGTGCCGTCTGGACGGGTGAAGGTGGTCGTCGACGGCCGGACAGCGACCAACGCGCCTGACGGTATCTATTGGCCGGAAATGGTGCTCGACGTGGTAGTCCGGCCGGGCCAGGAAAACACCATCATGGGTGGCATGGGCCCACTCGAGGCGCAGTTGGAGCGGCAAGAAGATCAAGCGCTGTTCCTGCCGCGCATCCTTGAAGCCGCTGTGACGCCTGCAAGCGCAACTGAGGTAACCATTGTAAAGCCGCTGACGGCGGCGGGCGCGACGCTTACACAAGAGCAGTTTGATCTCATATCCCTTGAAGTGCAGCCCGGGTCGATGATCGACGACCAGGGCAACCCGATCGCTAACCCAGAGTTGGGCCTCGCGCTGGTGCCCCCAGAGATGGTGATCGACATGCTGCCCGACGGCGTGCCGACACCACCGATTTTCCTGACCATCCAAGGCCCCGATGGCGGTGTGTTCATTGAAGAAGCTGTCCTGACTATCCCCAACGTGTATGGCCTGCCGCCGGGGGATAAGACCGAGTTTTTCTCATACGATCACCAGACCGGCCTTTTGGTCCTTAACGGCGTCGGCACCGTCTCAGAAGACGGCACGTTCATCCGAACTGACCCCGGCTCGGGCATTATTCAGCCCGGCTGGAACGGACCTGCAGCAATCAGCCGGGTCTTGCTCGATCCGCTTTTGCCTTGTCCGCCGGGCACGAACCACGCAAATAACTTTGAGGCGCAAGGCCCCTCTATCACCGACAGTGTAGAAATGCTGAGCGCCGAAGAACGCTTCATTCGCGAGAAGTATGGAGAAATCGGCGACGGCGATAGCATCTTCGTCAACAACTTCCTCGCCAACTCGTTTCGCGAAGCCGAGGCTAGAATTGCCGTTGATCTAGAAATAATGAACAACGCATCGATCGCTGGCGATTCCGGGCCTATCGGCGGGCCAGTTGATGCGGGCTTCTGGGGCATTATGGCAACAAAGCTTACGGGCGATATTGCCGAGACAATCGTCGAGAGCGCAGCCAACCTCACACCTCTGAAACTTGTAAAGACCAAAGCGGCGACCTTTGCTATCAGCAAATGGATCGATTTCCACCAATCGAATGTAGACCGCATCTATCCTGTCGAAACAGCTGCTCTAGCGGACATTCGCTCCGACGCAGAATCGGCGGCAAGTATCGGTATCCAAGGCAAGTTCGGCAGCAATTCTCCACAAACGTCGAAATTCGCCCAGCTAGCGGATGACGCGAACGCCGCGATCAACCGGATCGATGCGCTTGAGGATCAATGGGAGGAGCAGAAGCAACAGCACCAAAATATGGTCGATGTGCTCACCGAATTCCAAGATGATTTCGGCGACCTTTTCGACAAACTCTCACGCGGCGAGGAACCAACTCAGGCGGAGCTCGAATCGATGATCGGGCCGGTTGGATCCGATCCCAAAGATGGTCCCTTGCTTCAGTTGCTCAGTGAGATCGACGCGATCGGTCAAACCGCGCAAGACAGCGGTACCATGCTTGGGACGATCTACGAGATCTATGGGATTTTGCGCGATGTCACCGAATTGGAAGACGAGCTCTTCGGAGACTTGCCGGAAACGATTGCAATCCGAGACATCGAGACACCGCCCAGTCAAGTGGTGGGTGAGTACGAGATCAGCTACGGACCGCGCTTGTTCTACCTGTTGACAAACATGAACACAGGCGAAGAGGAAAGGAGCTTTACGGCTTCTGGCGAGAGGCCCTGGCTGCCGACCACTCCTGGCACAAACTACCTGCTTGAGATTTTTGATCCGGTAACCGGCTATACCGGATCGACAACCTTTGCCGCGCCACTGGGTTTCCGGGTGAATAGCCTCACAAACCTGGAATTCGTGCCGACAACGAAGCCTATTTTGAAATCAACCGACGGTGTCCCCGTTGGTGCCGGCGGTCTGACTGACCAGCAAGCGCACATCATCGGCATCGATCCTAACACAAAAGACAATTTGCTACCCGGTACTGGCATAACCGATAAGCAAGCGCTGATCTCTGGTTTGTCGGCCTTCCCGGGTGGGTCGGAACTGACCGGTCTCACTGGCCTCATGCCGCTCGACGGCAGTTCCCAGGCCGTCGCAATTGGCGGCACCAGCATCAACGGTGCTGATCTGCGCGCTTACGTGGCGACCGGTGACCTTGGTCTTGCCATCGTGGACGTATCGGACAGCACGTTGCCTGTGCTGCTCGGACAGATCGACCTGCCGGGCTTTGCCGAGGGCGTCGTTGTCATCGATCGCCTCGATCTGGTCGCAGTTGCGCTCGGAGACGGCGGCTTGGCGGTGATTGATGTGCGTGATCCCGTCCGCCCGGTGGTTGACGCCTTGTATGAAGACCTGACGGTAACAGCAGTGATCGCGGCGGATGACCGGCTTATCGTTGGCCAAAACGGTCGGATTAAGCTGATTGATGTGGCAAGCGGCGTTGACCTCACCTCGGTGGGCGTTGGGATCGGACCAGAGCAGCAATTCGCAGCTCTCACCATCGAAGACGGACAGATCTACGCCCTTGGAACGAACGGCACGCTGCATGTGGTCAGCTTGGACGGCACCACGCTTTCAAATCGCGGCACGATCGACCTTACCGGCACGCTCTACAGCCTTCCTGTCTCACCAACTATTGCTTCCCAGGACGGCACGCTTTGGATCGGCGTTTTGGACACCGATAACAGCCGCACCGGAATCATCACGGTGGATGCCACCGATCCCGACGCTCTAAGCGTCATTTCAGGGCTCAATACTGCCCAGCCTGCCTCCGACTTCGGGGGAGAAGCGGTCGCCCTGAACGGGTCTGGTTTCGGCGTTGCCGCTAAGACATTGGGGCTCCCGTCTTCCGTCTCGGACTTGCGGATTGACGTATTTGATAGCCGCGATCCCAACAGCGTGGATGCGAGGGTCTCCAACTTCGCATTAGAGGGAACGGCAGAAGACATAGCCTGGGCAGCAGGTGAGGCCTTTATTGCCACCGGATTGGAGGGGCTTCAGATCATCCGCCCGCTCGGCGTAGATGTCATCGGCGAGGCGCCGGAGATAGCGGTGACAACGCTGCCCGACGATGTCGATGGCACGGCACCTGGCCTGCGAGTGTTTCAGGGCCAAACACTGCGTTTCGATGTCGCCACCGATGACGATTTGCAGGTGCGCAGCGTCGAGGTCTTGATCAATGGCAATACAGTTCTCTCGACTGTTGTATTTCCCTGGGATCTAACGATCACCCTGCCGACGATAGAGGATTTAGGCACCGATCAGTTGGAGGTGCAATTCCGCGCAACTGACACCGGCGGCAACAGCACAATCACCGCGCCGGTCGAAATAACAATGATCGAGGACATCACGCCGTTCGAAATTGTCTCGATCACACCCGAAGACGGGGCCGACCTTTTACCCGGTTCGGTGCGCTCAATCACCGTAGCATTCTCCAAGTCGGTGGAGACTGATACGGTAAACGCCGAAAACTTCGCCCTGGTTGGTCCCAATGGCCCGCTCGTGCCTGCGTCAATCTCCGTCCGCGAGAGCGCCACTGAGGTGCAGCTCACCTATCCGGCCGCGGCTTTTGAAGCGGGCAACTTCACCCTGACGATTGATGCAAGCGCTGTAACGGATCGGGCGGGAACACCGCTTGCCGCCGCAGACATCACAACGGGCTTTGCTATTGAAGCGGTCGACGGTCAAACATGGATCTCAACGGCCGATGGTTCCTGGAATGATCCAGTGAACTGGGCGACAGGCGTCGCGCCGGTTGCTGGCGATGACGTGGTCGTACCGTTGCTCGATGGCGTCACAGCGACCATCAGCAGCGTCGAGCCCGATCCAAACAGCGTTACCGTATCTGGCGAGGGCCTCTTGCTAGTCAACAGCGGGCAAGCTGGCGTTGAGCTTACGACGCCAACCTTGAACAACGTTGGCACGATCGATGTCGCCTATGGCCAGATGAGTGTGACGGGCCAAACCAACAATTCAGGCACGCTTCAGGTGTCCTCACTTCCAAACGATCAGTCGCTGCGCGGCACCTTGTCCCTCACCGGGAGCGTGAGCAATTCCGGCGATCTGGTGGCGCGCAATGGCGGCAGGATCGAACTGGCCGTGCCGGTGATCGATAACCAAGGCACCATTATCGTGGGCGCCGCGCCGGATACACTCGGTGGTGTCATCAACACCAGCGGCGCGCTGACAGAGTTAACCGGCGGGGGCACGTTAATCTTCGTCCAAGAGGCCGGCGCGACCAACACAGGTCAGGTATTTGGCAGTGTGGGGACCGCGGAAGGCGGTGTAATCGATGAAACGTTCCGCAACGTGGACAACACGATAACGGGCACCGGCCAAGTCGGCCCGGGTTTTGTGTTCGAGAACGCCGTCGGCGGCACTGTCGAGGCACGATCGGGTGATCTGCTGCAGGTTTCGGCAGGTCGTGTTGTCAATGACGGCGTGATGCAGGCGCTCAATGGCGGCGCCCTCCTCATCGACAGCAATCAAACCTTCTTCTTCGGTGGCATATTTGCCTTTGTAGGCGCAGCCACTGTCGACAACAGCGACGGGGTTATCCGCGCCGATGGTGGCACGGTCAATCTCACGCAGAGCTCGATTAATGGCGGTTTGCTCGAAACCGTTAACGGCGGCAACATCTTCATCGGCTCAGGGTCAGATAACGGATTTGCCAGACTAGATGGGTTAGACGATCCGCTTGAAATCGTAGGCACGGTTATAAACACTGGATTTCTCCAATTGGCAGGAGAAATCAACAACCAAGGAACACTCACAAATTCTATCGGAAGTACCGCTGGAGAGTTCCAGCTTATAGAGGATACGGTGCTCACCGGTGGTGGTTCGCTCTTTTTGTTCTCAACCGATACAGGCAGCGTAGATGAGCGCGTAGCCTCGATCATCAACGATTTTTCGGTCCTCTTCGACGAAGATACCGGGGACGTGTTGTTTGACGAGTTTGGACAGCCCTTGGTGGAGTTTGAGACGCGTCTGACGCTGGATGATCACGCCATTCGAGGTGCTGGTCGCATCGGCAGCGAAGAGGATGAAGGCGAATTTGGGTCTCAACCCCTCTTTAAGATCGACTTGCAGAACGGGAGCGAGATTGAGGCAAACGACTTTGACGATAGCCTCGAACTGCTCAACGTCGAACTCAGCATCAACGACGGCACAATCAGGTCGAACGCTGGTTCGATGCGGATCGTGGATAGCGACATCTTCAACTTTTCCGACATTTTGATTGATAATGGCGGTGAGATGCGGCTCGAGTTTGGCGCGGGCGCAAGCAACGGCGGCTTTCTCTTTAACGAGGGTTCCATAGACATTTTCGACGGTGACTTTTCATCGGACTTCTTCGTTTTCAATGCCGGTGAGATCAATGTCTGGGGCGGAAATGCCTATATCCAGTCGATGACGAACGACGCGGCATCAAACGCTATCGTTCGAGTCGCAGATGCGGTTTTGGAGATTGAGTCGGTCAGCGAAGTCCTGCTCGACACCGGCCTCGGTGATGCGGAGGTGATATTCCAAGACACCTCTGGCCTCGCGATCGATTTGATAGACTTCGAATTTGGAGATGCCATAAACCTCAACGGTCTAGACCCATCAAGCACCGCTCTCATTAACTTCGTCAACGGCGGAAGTTTCCTGAGTTTCACGCTGGATGACGGCTTCTCCCAGGTCGATATGGAGCTCGTTACGTCCGGGAGTTATGCCGGTGTGTCCGCTGCCGATTTCTTCCTATCGGAGAACGACAGCAGCGGGGTCCTGTTCGAGACGTCCATCGAGATACTCTAGGGCGCCTTTCGGTCGATGCGGTTCTGGGGCGCGTAAGCTCAACGACGATCTAGCCGCCGCATCGTTCCGGGAGTTCAGAAGGTAAATCTGTTCGTCGCTACGGGCATCAAACGACCCGTAATCTGACGCTGACACCGACCAGTTTGACTAGCGCGCTTGCTTCGTAATGCATCGGAGCACACCAGCACCACTATCCGCAGCCTGGTTTGTCTCCTTTTTTCGGAACCCAAGCGCGCTCGACGCGTTGGCAGGGTCGAAAAGGAGAAGATCATGCTGCAATGGGCCCTGATTTTTCTAGTGGTTGCAATCGTCGCCGCCATCTTTGGATTTGGTGGCATCGCAGGAACAGCGTCGTGGATCGCTCAGGTGATTTTCGTCGTGTTCATCATTTTGGCAATCGTCGCTTTCATTCGACGAAACATCTGATCTGCGCCGAGAAGAGGAGAAAGCAATGACCATCAATAACTTAAAAGACGTCTACATCGACCAACTCCAAGATTTCCACAGCGCGTGCAAGCAGAGCATCCGCATGACCGCGCAATTGGCAGAGACGGCGAAAGACCGAGATCTTAAATCCGCGCTGATAGCAGGCGTCACCGGCATCGAAGACGGCATGCGCGCCGCACGAAACATCGTCCTGTCCCATGGGCAAAACCCTAGCGACGAGTTTTGCGAGGGCATGGAGGGCCTGGTGAAGGAGGCCAAGGCCCACGGGCTCGATGCTGAGTTTTCAGACGACGATGCTCAGGACGCCATGATTATCACGCAGTACCAGCGCATGGTGCATTACGCGATCGCAGGCTGGGGCTGCACGGTCGCTTTCGCTAAGCGGCTGGGGCTCGATGAAGACGCCGCCAAGCTGCAGGAATGTCTTGACCGAACCTATGACGGCGACCGGCGCATGACCGAAATCGCAGAACGGCGTGTCAACGCTGCAGCTGCCTGAACAGCGGCGGCAAAACGCGCTCTCAATGACGCCTTTGAAAGGAGAATACCGATGTTTGAACACGGCTCGATAAAGTCAATCGCAACCGACGACCCAAAGGTCTTTGCCTTCGAAGTCAGTGGGCATATCGATGACGATGATGCGGAAGCGATGGCTGAATACATGAACGCCATCTTCGACACCGCGCAGGACAAAGTGAGTATGATTGTCGATCTACGCGGCATGACCGGCCGTGATCTGGACGCGATCTTCGACGGCGATGTTCTGAAGGCGCAGGTGCGATCCTGGTCTAAAGTTGAGAAATACGCGGTGATCGGCGCACCCACGCACGCGGCGAAAATGATCTATTGGGCAGACAAGGTGATCCCAGTGGACGCGCGCGCTTTCGAAGCCGACCAGGCCGCAGACGCCTGGCGGTTTGTCGGCGCGGCGCAGGTCGCAAACCAACCCAACATCGCCTAGGGCGCTGGCTGCAAGATGCCCAAGACGGACGAAAATGCCGATCTATCCGGACGCAGCGTGCGGCTGCCGAACTGGATGTTTTGGGCCGCGATTACGAGCGCTGGCGTACTCATCGTCATGCTCGTGATCGCTCTCGCAGACGGACGCGACAATACCGACACGGAGCAAAGCCCGTTCCGAAATGCGCCGACTTCGGTGCTGTCTCCGGACGGCTAGCAGCGCGGCTTACCCCGCGCTAATTCAGGAGTACCCGACCAATGACGAAACTCGATAACCTCGAAGCCCAACTGCAAGCGGCGAGAAAAGATGTCGAGACCCTCGCCGCAATGGCTGGGTCTTCGGCCAAAGAAGTCGCCAATGACGCAGCGGATATGGCCGCGACCCATATGGAAGCACTGTCTGAGGATGCACGTCGCCTCTATTATGACGCGCGGGATGAAGGTCGAAAGGCAAAGCAAGTGGCCGAGGCGCAGATCCAAGCCAACCCGCTTTCCGCTACCGGTGTTGCCTTCGTTCTCGGCATTGCCTTAGCGATGCTGATTAGTCGCCGAGCCTAACGTCCACGGGGCGAAGTCAAGCGCATACGCTTTCGGCTAGTTCACCACCCCGGCTTGTCGAATACCGGTTCGAAGCCTTTCTTTTTCGCCCTCAGTTCTCAATGCAGAAAGCCCATGCGCTTGAATTTCCTGCAAAAGCTCGTTGGCCGTGTCCCGGTCCAAAACGTTGCGACGCTCTGACAAGCGCGCTACGGCTTCGACCAGCGAGTGCAACACGTCGCCGTATTGACCCCCGTCACGCGCTAACGTTCGAAAGGCATCGATCGGCAGCGTCGCGGCGGGCAAACCGGGCACATACACCTTGGGATACAGCGCCTCAGTTTCGGTCGGCTCGCCGCCCAAATCCCACAGAACTCTCTCGATTCGTGCGATCACCTCCAACGCCGTGCCTTGATCGTTGATGCCGGGCGAAAGCGCTTTGGAGGCCGCCTCGCGAAGGATCATAATCGCGTATCGTGGGTCTTGCATCACCGATCTGCTGGCTTTCAGCACGAAACAGGTTGCTAGCTTCCCCTCTGGTATCGTGGTGGAAGCCCAGCCAAGTGCCTGTTTTTCAAGAATGCGGTCACCCATTTGCACGGCAAGATGGACTTGGCCATCATGTTTATCCGCTGCGGCCTGTAGCCGCTCCATGTCGACGCGGCACAAGAAGCCGCTGCTTTCGGCGCGAAATTCCGAAAAACCATCTGGACCTGGATGCGTGCCATTGGCACAGACACCGCCCAAGCACGGTGTATTGAGTGTTGCTTGCAAGGTCTCTCGCGCGGCGCCTTCGGCACGATCAAGCGCGTATTCGATCGACCCAATGCGGGTCAGTTGGCCAATCCAGCGGATAAGCGACACCACCACGGCCAGCACCACGAGCACGGTGGCCACAAAAACAATCACCGCAGCACTTTGGCTATAATATCCAGCGCGAAACAGAATAATCGCGCAGAGCGAAAACACGAACGCGCCAATAAACGTCGCGAGCATTGATTGCGTCGTCGTATCCTCCATGAGGAGCCGATGGATACGCGGTGTTGCCTGCTCGGCAGAGGTCCGATGGGACGAGACCATCACGCCGAGGGAAAAGGTGGCAACCGCAAGCATGCCGTTTGCCAGGATCGTGAGAATTGGCAGTGTCGCTTCCTGCGAAAACCGATCCTTCGGGCCGTCTGGAATAAGCCAGTCCAATGGTTCAGCCGACAAAGCGGCCACGATCGATAGGGCTCTGATCAGGGCGACGCGCACCCAAAGTATCCGACTTATGCGACGGAGGGAGCGAAAGCTCTGCAGAAATCGTTGCTCTAGCGCGCGAAGCATATTGGTGTGTTTGACAGCTAATACACTGAATTGAAATCTTACTTTAATCTGGCACGCGCCGCGAGATCAGACAGCGCAAAACTGGTCAGGCGACCCTTTGCGTTGATGGATCGGGATGTGGATGGGCCAATTGCGTTCCGTGCCGATGGTAGGTGCTGCACAAACTGCTTTCGTCGCGATATTGAAAAACGCGGTGTCGGCCAAATTCACCCCCGCGGTAGCCAAGTCGCGAGTGGCGCCGCGAAATGACGGTTTTTTTGTGAGATCCGGGCGCGAGAGACGTTTACGGCAAGCGCGTAAAAAATGCCCTTCCCGAAACATGGGTGGCGGAGACGAAGGGATTCGAACCCTCGAAGGGGTTTCCCCCTTACTCCCTTAGCAGGGGAGCGCCTTCGACCACTCGGCCACGTCTCCGCCGACGTGCATAAAGGCGCTCACACCATGGGACAAGCTAAATTCGTCCCAAGCTGATGCGCAATGAGCCCGCCGCACGGCAAAGCGCTTGCAAAAAATGCTGGCTGCGTGCGCTCGGCTATTGCGAGGCAGCGCCAACCGCCTCATTACCGTCGGCCCCGCGGCTTGTCTTGTAGTCGATGATGATCCACGAGGCCAAAGTGATCGCGAACGCGAAGGCGAGCCCGATCCCGATGAGGCTGCCGCTATGGCGCCGGACTTGCTTTGAAATGTTTGTATCAGGTGCTGACATCATGGCCTCCTGCCAAACGAGGGATACGCTGCCGACGGCAAAATGCCCGCCGGTGCACATTCGAATACCGTGCAGAGATAGGGCTTCATGGCGACTGCGCCAGTCTAATCAGCATGTCTTTGCCGGTTCCATCCGGCGAACCAAACCCACCCCGCAGGAAACAGCGCGGCTTCGGACCGACAAGGCCAAGGCTTCGATGATGCGAGAATGGCCTTAAACTACACGGCGCAGCAGCTGGCAATCGCGGCGCTGTGGTTGAGCTCGCTTTGGGTGTGGACCGGAACCGCGCAAACAAAGCACATTGGCTGCCGCCCTTGGCCAGATGATGATGACTAACACCCGCCAAGAGGAACCCAAGCCGGCTTGTTCAATCGATGCGCTTGATCATGCCCGCCGCTCCTGCGCGGGGCGACCGGTCCGGGGACGTGCGGTAACGCGATGCGCTTGGACCTGAAAGGCGATCTGCGTGATCTTATGGCCGTCTTGCACCGAAACACCGGCTTCGGCGCCGATACTTTCTAGCAGCGTTGCCATCAACTGGCCCGCTGTTTCATCACTGCCGACCTGCTTGTCGCGCGCCACGAAGCCCGGCACCCCGATATCGATGGTTTGGGCGGCGTCATGGGCGGGGGAGGTGCAGGTCAGGGTCACGCCAAGCAGTGATTTCTCGCCAGCGATGTCCATACGCACTTCAATCGCATCCCCTGCCCGTGCCAAGCGCGCCGCATCCCGGAGGAGCTGGAGAACCAGCCTCAACAGATTTAAAGGCGCCATTTTAACGTTGGGGATCCGGCCTTCGGGCAGGCGCAACACCACACGCACATCCGCGGGCATCGCCACCGACGCGATCTCAACCGCCAGCTTCGCGATGTCACCTAAGGCACATACTGGTTTGTCCGCCTCCACGTGCGTTCGCCAGGCGATTTCCGCCTCACCATGTGCGACGACTTGAGCCTCGCAGATGCTTTGGGCGATCTCAGCGTATTTCAGCGCTCTCGCCACAGTCTTTTGCTGATCTTCGGGCGCCTTCTGAAAACTCGCATGCTCCAACGCGGCAGTTACAGCGTGCAGCGGCGTCCCGATCTCAGTCGCCCCCTGACGTAAAAGCGCCTGAAGCCGCGCTTTTTCCTGCGCGAAGGTATTGTTGGCAGCCTCTGCTTCAGCCCAGGCATCCTCTGACTCTTGCAACGCAGAGAAGGCTTGGCTCTCGCGCTCTTTGAGCAAGTTGTTGGTCTGTTCCAATTGGTCAAAGGCCGACACGATCACGCGATGGGCGGGGCGGAAAATGAACACCGCCTCAAAGACGAGCACCAGAACCGCCAGCACATATCCGAGCATTGAGATTTGCGCGATAGAACGGGCGTTTTCCTGCGCCAGCGCCTCGTAAATCCCGACCGCGGCGTTCAACTTGGTTAAGACCTGCCCGGGCCCAATGTCGGAAAGCGTAGCAAGCCCTGATATCTGCGCCTCAAGGTCACCCGAGATGACCATGCTCGCGGCCTCGACAAACCGCCGCACCAGCGCATCGAGCCGTTGATCCGCGGCGTCACCAAAATAGAGCGCGACCAGCCTGGCATCCGCGGCTTCAGCGACAAACCTTTGATGCGACAACCAAAATTCCGTTATCGCCGTCTCAAGGCCCTGGCGCTTATCATCTTCGCGAAAGCCAGAGTTAGCATAAGAACTGGCAAAGTAGAGCGTGCGTTGAGATAACATCCGTTGGCGCCCGCTGACATTGATATCAGCTGCGAGCGCATCCGCATCGCCGCCGGTAAATACCCCGGCAAAATGCGACCCTATCATGATGCTAAAAATCAGCCCAAGCGCTCGGGCACAGCTTTTCAAAATGCGACGCGGGTCGACTTGCTCAAGGCCGGGCATATCAAGTCCAAAACCAGTTTTGTGCTCAATAGGCGCTCAGCCTTGATAAACCGTAAAATCCTATGTCTCAGCGCCGACAAAGCTCTGGCTTTCCGACATGTCATCGTCGGTTTGCGCAATCTCGATAACCTCAGGCGCGGCGCCTTCGCTTCCGGGATCAGGACGGGTCTCGTCCGCTCCAGCAAACGATACGCTCTCAAACTCCTCATCCGCGCTGGCGCTGTCCGTCGAAGCGGGGGCGTCCCAGGGCGGTGCGCTCACCGCGATCTCCACTGGCTGAACAACTTCGGCTCCGTACATATCGCGCACGGTCAGCGCGGCGCTGACATCGCCTTCAAAATCACTTGGCGGCGTGATCGAGAGCGGCGCGTTCTGCAGCCCGGTCAAATCGAAATCGCCCGCGTCATCGGCTTGTACCAGGTCACCGCTCGCCTCGACGATGCTGCCCGTAGGAAGCCCGCTTAAAGTGACGCTCGCAACAACGCTGTCTGCGGCGATATCCAGTGCAAGATCAACCGGTTCCCCGGCGATGCCCAGGGCGTCTCCGTCCGCTGCCCTTGCCGGTGCCACGGCGCCGCCATCAAGGCCCGGTCCTTCCCAGCTTAAGTCAAATACGCGCGCGGCTGTCGGGTCGCGGTGGATCGCCTCGATTTGGTGCGTGCCGGCTTCCAACTCAATCACCCCCTGCGTCAGCGGAAACGGGCCCGCTTTGCTGTTGTCGATTACCGCAACGCCGTCGATGAACACCGTCGTGTTTGCGCCATCGCCCAACAAAAACGTGAAAGAGCCGTCTTGTGGGGCTTGGATTTGCCCTGAGATTTGCGCCGCCATGCCTTCGACGGCCGCGCCACCTGCGTCAAAGGAGATCGCGTCGAGTGCCCCCACATTCACCGGATCGCTCAACGCCGATTGATCGCCCGCCACCTCAGCCTCCGGGTCAAAATAGGCCAGCTGAAACGCAGGCTCGACGGCGATTGATGGCGGCTCCGGCAGCTCTCCCACATCGACCACCGTCAGATCGACGATCAGATCCGCGCTTACCCCGGCTTGATCGGTCGCCGTCACCGTCACCGCAACAGCGCTCGCCTCATCGAATTCGAGCGCCACGCCGTCTTTCAGCTTGAGCGCACCATCCACCACGTCGAACCGGTCATCTGACACACTGATCGTTACGCTGTCGCCAAGGTCGGCATCGCTCACATTCAGCGTACCGACGATGGCGCCCGGCACCCCCTCCAGCACATAGGGGCCCTCTGGCGCTGGACGCGGGTCAGCATGCTCGAAAATCGCCGACACATCGAATTCCAGATCGCCCCGCCACGGCATCCGCTCGGACGTGGCGCCGTCCTTGAAACGCCCGCCCTGGTAGTGCACTTCAGGCGCCTCCGCTTCGATAACATGGCCGTCGATAGCAATCTTATCGACCAGCAAGTTCCGGTCGCCGACGCCCTTGCGATAGGCGTCATTTTTGAACCGAACCTCGACAGTGTCAAAGCCGCCCGGCGGAAACTCAAGCGCGACCGAGACATCCTTCCAAACGACCGCATCGCGTCCATCGCTCAGGTCATACTTGCCGTCCGTTGTGGTCTCACGCGACCAATCAACCTCGCCTCTCGCGACGGTTTTGCCATCCACTACAATCTCGTACTTTGGATCGCCGCGATAAGCCTCCCCGCCGAGCGTTACGTCTAGGGTAACGGTGTCGCCGGGCCGCGGAACGTCCAATGGCATCGTCGGCCGCGCCGCCTCAAACCCAAGGATAACGGGGGCATCGTTCATGTCTGCGACGTGCAGGTCAAACCGCTCGCTATGGCTCGCCCCGCCGCGATCGGTGGCGGTGACCTCAAGCGTAATCTGCGCCTCGGTCTCATGATCGAGCGCAACGCCATCTTTCAACTTCACGACGCCGCCGATCACTTCGAAGCGGTCATCGGATAGGCTGAACTCGTGGCTGTCCTGGGCGTCAGCATCTTCCACGGTGATCAAGCCGACGACCGCGCCGGGCGTGTTCTCGGCAAGCACGCCTTGTGCTGCTGTGAGCGTAAGATTGTCGATGAGCGCGCCGTAGCTGTCATTTTCGCCCTCGGGCTCGCGCAGTTCAAGAACATCGCTGCCGGTGCCGACGACCCGCATCTGAAACGTGGTCCAATCCGACGTGTCAGGATCAATGGCGTGTACGAGATCGCCGTTCCAATAGACTTCCACCGTATCGGTACCGCCGCTGCGCCGTTCGCGGATATCCATGCCCAAATCGTAGACCTGACCGGGCTGCGTCTCGATTGTCTGGGAAATGCTGTCGACACCCCGCCCATGATCAAGCTCGAGGAGTTGATCGCCTTCCGACGCGGCGTTGTTTCCGAGATTGTCCCAGACTTCCATGCCGTCGGGGGCCTGCCACGCGCCAGTTGGATCCTCGTCAAAGCCGCGCCACCTGCCCGTATCCAGATCGAAGGCTTCGAAGCTGCCGTTTTTGATGAGGTTTTCTTGCGAAACCGAAATCGACAAAGCTGTCGGCGCCTCGTTTATGTCTTCGACGGTGACGGTGAATTGCTCCGTCAGCGTCGCGCCGGCTTGGTCCGTCGCCGTCACCTCCAGCGCGATCTCGGACTCAGCTTCGTGATCGAGCGCCACCCCGTCTTTCGGCTTCACCGCCCCGTCCAGCACTTCGAAACGGTGGTCGGAGAGGGTGTATGTCAGCGTATCCCGATCATCGGGATCGACCCCGGACACCATGCCGATCACCGCGCCCTCGGCATTCTCGGCGACGGAGTTCCCGTCCAGCGACACGGCAGTGGGCGCCTCGTTCAGATCCTCAACCACCACTGTAAAGGTCTCGGTCAGCGTCGCGCCAGCCTGGTCCGTGGCGGTCACCTCCAGCGCGATCTCCGCCTCCGCCTCGTGATCAAGCGCGACCCCGTCTTTTAGCTTCACCGACCCGTCGAGCACTTCGAACCGGTCGTCGGAGAGGGTATATGTCATAGTATCACCGTCGTCCGGGTCCACACCAGACACCATGCCAACCACAGCACCAGAGGCATTCTCAGCGACAGCACTCCCGTCGAGGGAAACTGCCGTGGGCCCTTCGTTCAGATCCTCCACGGTGACGGTGAATTGCTCCGTCAGCGTCGCGCCGGACTGGTCAGTTGCCGTCACCTCCAACGCGATCTCGACCTCAGCTTCGTGATCGAGCGCCACGCCGTCCTTGAGCTTCACCGCGCCGTCCAGCACTTCGAACCGGTCGTCGGAGAGGGTGTATGTCAGCGTATCGTCGTCGTCTGGGTCCACACCCGACACCATGCCAACCACAGCACCAGCGGCATTCTCAGCGACAGAACTCCCGTCCAGCGACACCGCAGTGGGCCCTTCGTTCAGATCCTCAACCACCACTGTAAAGGTCTCGCTCAGCGTCGCACCCGCTTGGTCCGTGGCGGTTACCTCCAACGCGATCTCCGCCTCGGCTTCGTGATCGAGCGCCACGCCGTTCTTCAGCTTCACGGCCCCATCCACCACCTCGAAACGGTCGTCGGAGAGGGTGTATGTGAGGATATCCCCGTCATCGGGATCAACGCCCGACAGCCTGCCAATCACCGCGCCCGAGGCATTCTCAGCGACAGATAACATGCCCCCGGGCAGAGCCTCATCCGCGACAAGATCTGCGAAAACCGGCAGATCAGACAATGCTTTATA
The DNA here is from genome assembly GCA_038750765.1 of Pseudomonadota bacterium. Classification (GTDB taxonomy): domain Bacteria; phylum Pseudomonadota; class Alphaproteobacteria; order Rhodobacterales; family Rhodobacteraceae; genus Psychromarinibacter. The sequence goes on from JBCDGW010000006.1 coordinate 20,268, forward strand.
GACGCTCTGGAGCTGGTCTCCCTCGAACCGAAGCGTGTCGGTGCTCCATCGCCCATCAATGCGGATTTCAACGAAGTCAGGACCGGCCGCTTGCAACCGGATCTGGTCCGGGACGCCCGCCGCTGGGTCACCGGACTCCGTGGCGGCTGCGCGGATCAGCGCCACAAGTTCCGGGTCAACCGCCCCGGTTTCCGGGTCCACGAGCCCCAATTGATTGTTCTGAAACCGCTTGCCATCCTGACCGATCTTGGCGATTTCCGCCAATTCCTCGTTGTGACGGGCCATATTGCCGATCACCTTCAACGCGCCAATCTCATTGAGGTCAAACGTATAGGTTTTGCCGCGGTCGCCGACATCAATCACGGATGTACTGAGGTCAACCGGCCCGGTCTCAGGCGGCGTGTCGGCGACAGGCGCAGTCGGGGTGAGCGTGATGTCGGTGGGCGCCTCGTTGACATCGTTGACGAAGACATCGAACTGCTCCGTCAGCGTCGCGCCCGCTTGGTCCGTGGCGGTTACCTCCAACGCGATCTCGGCCTCGGCCTCGTGGTCTAGCGCGATCCCTTCCTTCAGTTTCACCGCGCCGTCCACCACTTCGAAACGGTCGTCAGAGACGGTGAAGGTCAGCGTATCCCCGACATCGGGATCGACCGCGGAAAGCGTGCCGACCACCGCGCCAGCGGCATTCTCAGCGACAGCACTCCCGTCGAGCGACACCGCGGTGGGCCCTTCGTTCAGATCCTCCACGGTGACGGTGAATTGCTCCGTCAGCGTCGCACCCGCTTGGTCCGTGGCGGTTACCTCCAGCGCGATCTCCGCCTCGGCTTCGTGGTCCAGCGCGACACCGTCCTTCAGCTTGACCGCCCCGTCCAGCACTTCAAAGCGGTCGTCAGAGACGGAGTATGTGAGCGTGTCCCCGTCATCGGGATCAACGCCCGACAGCGTGCCGACCACCGCGCCAGCGGCATTCTCAGCGACAGCACTCCCGTCAAGCGACACCGCGGTGGGCCCTTCGTTGAGATCCTCAACCTTAACTCTGAAAGTCTCGCTCAGCGACGCGCCGGCCCTGTCCGTTGCGGTTACCTCCAGCGCGATCTCCGCCTCGGCTTCGTGATCGAGCGCGACACCGTCCTTCAGTTTCACCGCCCCGTCCACCACTTCGAAACGGTCGTCGGAGACGGAGTATGTGAGCGTGTCCCCGTCATCGGGATCAACACCCGAGAGCATTCCGACCACCGCGCCAGCGGCATTCTCAGCGACAGCACTCCCATCGAGCGACACCGCTGTGGGCCCTTCGTTCAAATCCTCCACAGTGACGGTGAAAGTCTCCGTCAGCGTCGCACCCGACTGGTCCGTGGCAGTCACTTTGAGCGCGATCTCGGACTCAGCTTCGTGATCGAGCGCGACGCCATCCTTGAGCTTCACCGCGCCGTCCACCATTTCAAAACGGTCGTCGGAGAGGGTGTATGTCAGGGTATCGCCGTGATCGGGATCGACCCCGGAAAGCGTGCCAATCACAGCCCCGGCAGCATTCTCAGCAACAGAACTCCGGTCCAGCGAAACAGCCGTGGGCCCCTCGTTCAAATCCTCAACCTTCACTGTGAAAGTCTCGCTCAGCGACGCGCCCGACTGGTCCGTGGCGGTTACCTCCAGCGCAATCTCTGCCTCGGCTTCGTGATCGAGCGCGACGCCGTCCCTCAGTTTCACCGCCCCGTGCACCACTTCGAAGCGGTCGTCGGAGACGGTGTATGTGAGCGTATCCCCGTCGTCTGGGTCCACACCCGAGAGCGTGCCAATCACCGCGCCGCTATGATTTTCCTCGACGGAACGGCCATCAAGCAGCACCGCTGTGGGCCGCTCGTTCAGATCCTCCACGGTGACGGTGAAAGTCTCCTTCAGCGTCGCGCCTGCCTTGTCTGTGGCCGTCACCTCCAGCGCGATCTCGGACTCAGCTTCGTGATCGAGCGCGACCCCGTCTTTCAGCTTCACTGACCCGTCCACCACTTCGAAGCGGTCGTCGGAGACGGTGTATGTCAGGGTGTCGCCTTCGTCTGGGTCCACACCAGACACCTTGCCAACCACAGCCCCCTCGGCATTCTCGGCAACAGAACTACCGTTCAGCACGATTGTCTCCGGAGGGCGGTTCGCCTCGGGCTCGGCATGCCCGCCGGGATTGGCATCGGGATCGGGGCCGGAAGCAGGGCCGGGAGCAGGGCCAGCATGCGCATCTAACGGCGGTTGGGCGCGCGCGGGCGTATCAGCTTGTTGCGCGTGTTCTGCATCGCGTGGCGGTAGAGGCATGGCGGCGATGGTGTTGTCGCTGCCCGGGTGATCATCGCGCGACGCGGCCATGTCTGGCGCGCCCGTGCGCTCTTCCTGAGGCCGATGCGCCGTGCCCGTAGAGCGGTCCAGCGGATGGCCCTCGTCAGCTACGGCTGTCCTGCCATCGCCATCGGAGACGCCTTGCGACGCGAAAGCCGGCCCCGCGTCCCGAGGCGCGTCGGATTGCAGCGTCGCGCCTTCGTAATCCTCACCGCTATGGACATTGGCATTGGCGCGATTTGTCCCATCGCCATCCGCCACATCGGTATCGGCCAGCGCGCGGCTTTTCGTGCCCGGCGCCGGTTTGTCATCTGACCAATTCGACGGATCGGAAACCGCGCCCCCGTCACGTTCAGCCGCGGGAGCCTTATCCTGCGGCGCGTCACCGCGTCCTTCAGTCACCATAAAAGCATGTTCCGAACAGACGCCCCCGGGGATCGGTACGGTTGCAACGCATCCAAACGCAACCGAAAACTCCGCAGCATTTTCATAAAATACATATACTTTTCAGCACTTTAAAGCCGCAGTCATTAACCTGAATGAAATCATTGTGCGTGTTGGGTATGCGCGAGGTTGGGGCCTTGAGATGTTCAACGCTCTTGGGGTGTTCAATGACGAAAGCGAACAATGGGTCAACGTTTGCGTTGCCGCGACCAAGCGGCAGCGTGTGGCTAAGCTCGTTGACCATCAATATCCTCGGGCTCGGGCTGCCGCTGGTGATGCTGCAGATCTTTGACCGCGTGATCCCGTTTGCGGCTTATGAGACGCTGATCGTGCTGGTTGTCGGCCTTTTTGCTGTGATCTGCGCCGAAGCGGTGCTCAAAGTCGCGCGGGCTGTGATGTTGAACCACCAATCGGTCCAATGCGCCCATGACACGATGCAGCGGGTGCGCGCGGCGCTGTTCGCTGAGCCGACGGGGCGCCGACCGCTCGGGCCAGACCAGGCACGCAACGCCATCAACGGGGTCGGGAAACTGCGCGATTACCTGTCGGGCACCGGGCGTGTGACGCTGATCGATCTACCGTTCTCGCTACTCGCTATCGGGGCGATTTGGTTGCTCGCCGGGCCGCTGGTCCTAGTGCCGCTCGGGGGCTTCGGTTTGCTGTTGGCCACAGCTGTCATCGTGCGACGCGCGCACCGACGCCTGCTCGAGGCCAAGCAAGAGGTAGAGACAAGCCGTCTCGCAACGTTTGAGGAAACCTTAAGCCACATCCAGGTGGCCAAGGCGAACCGTATGGAGCTGGGGCTGCAAAATCACTTCAAACGCATGCAAGAGGCATTTGCCGCTACCAACAAGGCGGTGTTGCAATCGACCAATCTCATTCAGTCGCTAACGCAGTGCTTGGGTGTCGCCTTTTCGGCGGCAATTGTGCTGTTTGGCGCGCATTTAGTGGTCGGCGGCGTCATCGGCATCGCCGAACTGGCGGCCTGTGCAATGTTGAATGGCCGCGCCACCCAGCCGATGATGTCAGCGATTTCCCACTGGGCCTCGGGCGAGACCCATAGCCAAGCCTTGCGCGATGTATCCGAGGCCCTGCAGGTTGAAACCCGCACCCAATTGCCAGTGCCCTGCGCGCGGGAATCCGTGCGGGTCAGCTTCGATCATGTGACGTTGCGCACCAGCACGGCAGGGCGGGCTGTTCTGCGAAACGCCTCTGCCCGTTTTGGACCTGGTCTTAACGTGCTTGTCTCAGGGTCAATCGGCAACGCCAACACGGTTTTTCGCGCAGTCTTAGGCACGCGACCGCTGGAGACAGGGCGGATCCTCATCAACGGCCATAGCCCCCAAGCCATGCGGCAATTTCGAGGCCGCGATCGCTTGATCTACGTAAACGAAGCCTTCATGCCCTTCGACGGATCGCTGATCTACAATATCGCGCTCTCGGATGACCCTGAGATCATCGATCATGCCTATAGCATGGCCGGGCTGCTGGGGATCGAAGATGACATTAACAAGTTCCCGAACGGCTACGACACCCAGTTGCGCGAAAGCGGGTTGCAGCATGCTTCGGTGGGTTTCCTTCAGCGGTTAAATCTTGCGCGGGCTCTGGCGCGGACACCGCAAATCCTACTCATCGACGACGCGCTGAACGCGATGGACCCGGCAATGCAGGTTCGCGCGGCGGCGGCACTGCAATATGTCGGTCAAGACACGTTAATCATCGGTTATGACAGCAGTGAGACGCTGGCCCGCTTCGCCGATCAAGAGGTGGCGATCAGCGCGCCAGGCGTTGCGCAACGCGAGGCCGCACCAGCCGAGGGCGCGCAGGCGGAAAGCACGCCTGAGCCGGCGCAGCACGCCGCATGATCACCAGCGCGCCTGAACAACGCAGCAGCGCCCGGCCGATTGATCTCCTCTTCGATCTGGCCCGGTCAGTTGGCTGGACTGGCACCCAACAACAGGTTGCCGTTGCAGCATTTCACCGTGACCAGGGCCTGTCATTTGCGGATTACGCCGAGGCGCTGCGCAATCTTGGGCTGATACCGCATGCCGAGCGCCGCGCGCTGGCAAGCCTGTCCGACATGGATGTGCCGTGCCTGGTTGAATTGGATGATGGCCGGATCGGTCTGGCAGAACGGGTTGATCCAGGCGGGCTCTGGTTGGTCATGGAAGGGTGGCCCACCGCGATGCGCATCAAGCCTAAAGGCGCCGCTCTCGTGCTCTTGGTCGCTGCGCCCGACGAAGAGGCAGAAACGACGCGCGGCCCGACACGAGCGTTGATGGCCAAGCAAAAAAAGTCGCTGCGGACGATTGTTGCGTTGTCCTTGATCGTCAACGTCATCGGCCTGGTCTTCCCTTTCATCGTGCTGACCGTTTACGACACCGCGATTCCCACGCGATCAAACGCGCTGTTGCTCTCCTTGGCGCAAGTGGCGGTTTTGTTCCTCACGCTCGATATCGCGTTGCGGGTGCTGCGTTCGTGGCTGGTAGGCTCGCTTGGCGCGCGGGTAGAGAAGGAATTGAGCCAAGCGTTATTCGAGAAGCTTACCTGGCTGCCGATGCGCAATATTCAGGCGGCGCCGACCTTTCAGCAAGTTCAACGCATTAAGCAGTTTGACTCGATCAGAGACAGCTTGACGGGCAGCTTTTTATTGACCGCGATCGACGCCCCTTTTTCGCTGGTTTATCTTGGGGTTATCGCACTCTTTGCTCCGTATGTGGCGGCCTTTATCGCTGGCGGCCTGGTGGTTTTTGTGCTCGCGGCGCTTGTGATCACCAAACAGCAAGTCAGCCAAGCCGCGCAGACCGCAAGCCTCAAACTCAAATACGATACCTTGATCCATGAGACATCGATGCGCCTGGGCACGATCCGGTCATTTGCCTTGGGCGAGGATCTGCAAAACCGGCTTTTCACCATCGAAGCCGCCGCAAGCCGCGCCTTTTCCAAACAACGCATCACCCAGGCCTATGTGGAGGCCGGCGGTCAAGCGCTCGTCGGTTTTATCGGTGTCGGCGCCGTCGCCTTGACAACGCTGGGTGCGATCGACGGGTCTGTGTCGTTCGGCGCTTTGATCGTTGTGATCACGCTGGTGTGGCGGATCCTCAGCACGTTCAAATCGCTGCTGATGCATGGCCAAAAGTATGTGTCGCTGATTGCCACGATGCGGCAAGCCGACAGCGCGCTTACCCAAGACGAAGAGATGCGCCGGCACGGGCTACAAAGCCGCAGTAAGCGCTTGGACGCCCCGCTGGAGATAAAGGGCGCTTTCCTGCGCTATAACGCGGTGAACGAACCCGCCCTGATCAATGTCAGCTTCAAGATCGAGAAAGGGAGCTTGGTGGCTTTGGCCGGAGCGAGCGGGTCGGGAAAGTCGACGCTTCTCAACTGCTTCGCCAAACTGGTCTCGCCGAGCACCGGCTCGGTCATGATTTCATCGATCGACTACCGGCAATTGGCCGTAGAAGACGTGCGCAATTCGGTCAGCCTGGCGTGCAGCGACCCATGGTTTTTCCCGCTGTCACTGCGCGACAACATGCGTATCGGCAACCCCGGGTTAAGCGACGACCACATCATCGACATGTTCGATCTGATCGGCACGAGCAAAGACCTGCGCGGCCTTCATGATGGGTTAGACACGGTGATGGATCGCGCAACGCTGGGCGGTCTAACGGCGATGCAAAAACGCAGCCTTAACGCGGTGCGCGCCCTGTGTTCCTCTGCCAGTATCTATCTTCTCGACGATGCGGTCGCCGGCCTATCCGCGCGCCGCGCAGACCGGCTTTGGCGCGGCCTGGAAACGCTCAAAGGGTCGAAAACCATCATTGTTGCCACCAATCGACTTGAAGACATGCGCCGCGCTGACAGGGTCATCGCGATGCAAGGGGGCCGCGTGGCGATCGATGCGACGGGGCCGGAAGCCGCGCAAAAAGCCCTGATGCTCTGGGAAGGTCAGTGATATGTCCAAACGCGCGATACTGCGTCAGATTAACAAGACCGAGCCGGTCTATCCTTTCGTGGTCGCCGCCTGCGTGATCTCGCTTTCGGTTTTGCTGCTGGTGGTCTGGGCTGCACAAACAAGCATGCCCGCAATCGTCCGCGCGCCCGGCCAGCTCGGCCCGCTAAACGACTTGGCGAAGGTCGATCACTTCGATGGCGGCGTTGTCCAAAGCCTTCATGTTGAGCCAGGGCAAACTGTCTCGGCGGGCCAGCTCATCGCCGTGGTAGAGGATCCGGGCCTGTCGGACCGACGCAAGACGATAGTGCAGGATATCGACAATCTCCGCGTCGATCGCGTGCGCGTAGAGGCGGTTCTACGCGCCCTCGAAGGCGGCGCAAACGCCCCTGATCTCACGGCCTGGGAAGGTAGCGGCGCATCGTCCCTGGCCGCTTACGTGCAGTCGCAAGATGTGGCCTATCGCGCGCGCCGCGGGACGTTGCAATCCCGCCTGACCCAACTCACGCTACAGCACGGCGCAACCCGAGACGTCCGCGACATCATCGCCGAGCGGCTAGACCTGGCGCAGGAGCGCTTTGCCGAAAGCGAACAATCCTTCAATGCCGGCATCATCAGCGCCACGCTCTTTGATGAGCGCCGCGCCGCCTGGCAAGCCGCCCGCGAGGACCTGTTAAATACCCAGTTGCAATTGGTTGAGATTGAGAGCCAACAGGCCGACATCTCGGCTGAAATCGACGAGGCCGAAGCGGTGTGGCGCGAAGATTTGAAAGCGCGGCTCTTCGCCATCGAAACAGAATTGCTCAGCCTTCAGGCCGAACTGGACAGCATCGATAACCAAAAGAGGCGATCGCGGGTGGTCGCGCCCAGCGACGGCGTGATCCAGACGGTGACAGCGGCATCGCCCGGCCTCGTCGTGCCGCCGGGCGGCACCATAGTCGATATGCTCGACGCCTCAGAAAAGCTGGTCGCCATCGCCAAACTGAACCCCCGCGATATCGGGCATGTCAGTGTCGGCGACGCGGTGCGGATCAGGGTCACCACCTTCGATTTTCGCGATTTTGGCGATGTTGGCGGGGTGATTACCAGCATCGCGCCCACCTCCGACATCGACGAAAACAAGGTGCCCCATTTCAAAGTGGTCGTAACGTTGGATCAAAACGCCCTCGGTGAGGGCGCGCGGCGACGGATGCTCGGCGCTGGCATGGAGGTTTCAGTTGAGATCCCGACCGACGACCGCTCGCTTCTGGCTTATTTCTTCAAACCCGCCCAGCGGGTCCTGGACAAGGCCCTGGCCGAGCGGTGACTGGCCAGGTCTCCGCTGTCGCAAGGTAAGCGCAACTGTGTGGCCTATCAGAACGCGACCTGGTCGCCGCCCTTCAAGCTAAGGATCGCACGCGCGTCATCGGGGGTCGCCACCGCAAGGCCCAGTCCTTCGATAATCTGGCGCACTTTGCGCACCTGAACCGCGTTCGACGATGCAAGCTCGCCGGGCCCCGCCCAGATACTGTCTTCCAGTCCGACACGCACATTGCCGCCGAGCGCCGCGGCCTGGGCGGCGATGCGAAACTGGTTCGATCCAGCCCCCAGCACCGACCAGCGCAGATCAGATCCAAACAGCCGATCTGCCGTGCGCTTCATATGCATCACATCTTCCGGATGCGGGCCGATCCCGCCCAGCAGGCCAAATACCGATTGCACAAAGAACGGCGCCTTGACCAATCCCCGCTCCGCGAAATGCGCGAGATTGTAGAGATGCGCGGTGTCGTAGCATTCAAACTCAAACCGGGTACCGTTGCCGTAGCAGGTCTCAAGGACGTACTCGATATCCTTGAAGGAATTGCGAAAGACGAGATCACGCGATCCTTCTAGATGGGCGCGCTCCCACGGATACTTGAAGTTGGTATAGCGTTTGAGCATCGGATAGAGGCCGAAATTCATCGACCCCATATTGAGCGAGGCCACCTCCGGCTGGTACTGCGCCGCGGGCGCAACCCGCTCAGCAACACTCATATAGGGGCTGCCGCCGGTGGTGAGGTTTACCACCGCGTCGCTCGCCTGTTTGATCCGCGGCAAGAACGGCGCGAAGGCCTCGGGCGACTGATCAGGCTGCCCGGTTTCAGGGTCTCGCGCATGCAAATGCAAAATCGCCGCCCCCGCCTCCGCGGCAGCGATTGCCTCGCGGGTGATCTCATCGGGCGTGATCGGCAAATGCGGCGTCATCGTTGGCGTGTGGGTCGCACCGGTGATCGCGCAGGTGATGATAACCTTGCCGTTTTGGGCGTTGCTCTGGCTCATGTCCTACCTTTTGCCTTCTGCGCCTTGCGACCCGCGATCAGCGCCATGATCCCCCGGTCGCGCATGGCACGCGCGGCGTCGAGGCTCTCTATGGGGTGCAGCGCCGTCAAGTTTTCCATAAGGCCCTGATCCAGCGCCGCCTGCCAAACCGTCTCGTCTGGCGGTTCGGCCAAAATCTCACGATATAACGGCCCATAGCGTTCGACATAATCAGCGATGCCGCCAGGCGCGTTGAGATGGATGGTTTCAAACGGGCCGATCACCGACCAGCGCAGCGCCAACCCGTCGCGCACGGCGTCGTCAATGGCCTCTGCGGACGCAACCCCTTGGGCGTAAAGCCGCATCGCCTCCGCCAGCAGCGCGCCCTGCATGCGATTGACGACAAAGCCGTCAACCTCCTTGTTCTGGACAATCGGCGTTTGCCCGACGCGGTCCATCAGCGACGCGACCGTCTGCGTCACCTCGGGCGCCGTCCATGGGGCAGGCACAATCTCAACCGCGGGCACCAAGTGCGGCGGATTGATCGGATGCACCACGAGACAGCGATGCCGCCCCGGCACCTTGGCGGAATAGGCAGACGCCGCGATGCCCGATGTCGAGCTTCCAATCGGCACGTCCGGCGCGGCCCACCGGTCGAGATCTTGGGTAAGCGCTGCCTTGATTTCAGCGTTCTCGGGGCCGCTCTCTTGCACATAGACCGCGTGCACAAGCGCAGACTGCAGATCGTCGGCGATGATGCAGCGACCGTGTAGAAGCGCCGGGTCTAACCCGGCCAAAAGCTGCTGCTCGGCCAACGCATCAAGCTGCGCCTTGATGGCGGTGCGCGCGGCTTGAATGCGGGACACGTCAGCATCGAAGAGCGTGACCACATAGCCCGCACGTAAAAACACAATCGCCCAAGCCTGGCCGATTAAGCCGCATCCGACAATAGCGACGCGCGCTGGCAGCGCGCCGGCGCTGTCCTCAACCATCCATATCCCCTCCCCCGCCTGATCAGGCGCCCAGTGAGCGGGCTATAGCATAGAGCGTCGACGATAATACACTGCGCGTTCGCGTGGTTCTGCGAGGGGCTTCGCCCCTCGCGCTCGCATCTTTAATACGAGGGGCGCTGCCCCTCGCGCTCCCCGAGGTACTTTTAAAAAGAAGAAGGGGGCCGTTAACGAAAGCTTAAGGGCGCGGCCTCCGGCACGTTACGATTGCGCAGCCTCCGGCACGTTAGCGTTGCGCAGCCTCCGGCACGTTAGCGTTGCGCAGCCTCCGGCACGTTAGCGTTGCGCGGCCTCCGGCACATTATCGTTGCGCGGCCTCCGGCACGACATCCTGGTCTTGCCAGTAAAAGTCGCCGTCGCAAATCGCGGTGAAGCGCACTACCGTATTGCCCAGCCGGATGAAGTCGCCGCTTTTGAGGGCCTCGATCCCCGCGACAGCCGACCCGTTCAATTCGATCGCGTTGGGCTTGCTGCCGTCTTGAACCGCAAACCCATTGGTCTCATCGTCATAGAAGATGATCGCGTGCTCTTTTCGCGAGATGTAATCGTCGCCGAACGCGAGACGCACGTCTTGGTCGCGACCGCGGCCGATCCGCGTGACCGGGCGGCTGAGGATGAAAGCATTGCCGCGACCCGGACCGGAGACCACGGTAATCGAGGCAATCGCCATAGGCGTCTCGGTCAGGTCTGCCGGAGAGGTGCTCGATGTGAGCGCGGAAAGCCAAGAGCGGCGCCGCGACTGGCTTCGATTGAGAAATTGCGAGGTCATGCGGCGCATGGATGACGCGCGCGTATCAGCTGCTTGTGTCGCCTCGTCAGTCTTTGGTGCGTCAATCTTTGGTGCGTCAGTCTTTGGTGCCGACACCTCGGCGGGCGCGCGCTTCACCCCGGTCAGCGCCTTCGATAGGCGGCGCGACAGGTGGTCGACAGCTTCAAAGCGGGCGCCGTCAGCGATAAAATCCTCATTGAGTGCCATGCTTGTCCCCTCAGAACCCGATGCTCTCATGATTTCTACGGTGGCGTTGTCTACGGTCGTGGTTGGGCGCGCGCCCGATCAGGCGCCGATCGCGGCAAAGACCAATCGCATGCCCCGCGCTGCCGCTTCTGAAACCGGGTCGAGATGCATCAAGACCGACGCCGCCCATTCCATTGACGTGCCGCGGGCCAGCGCATCAAGCTTGGCGCCATAAGCGGCCACGCCCATGCTGGCAGCGACAAGCACCCGCAGCAGGCAGAACACACTCAGAAGCGCAAAGAGCTCGCGGAAGGGAAACTTGGCGCTTTTGCTCTTGCGCCGGGGTGGGATGTAACCGTCGCGGCTCATAACCGCCACCAGGTCGTTTTGCAGCATGTAAGCCGGCACCGCGGTGCCGCGGAAGTTCTTGGAAAAATGGGACACGGGGTCATCCCTCACTCATCATCAACATGCCCCACATCTGCCAAGATTGTGGCCAAATGTGGCGCGAATGTGGCGCGCCTCCGGACATCCCTGTTTTTCAACGCCTTTTGGTCAAAATTGGGGGTAGGCGCGGGTCACATAAGGATAATCGCGCCGCGGCAAGATGATTGTTGCCGAAAATCGGCAGCACCCGCCTTTTTGTGGCCAAACTGGCGCGAGTCGCGGGCGGCCGCTTCAGCGGCGATGCTGCACCAGGGCCATCAAGCGCGACTGCCGCGCAAACGGCTTTTGCGGCGCCACCCGCTCCGCTTCGGCCTTGTCGGTGACGCGATACGCCAGCCAGATCGCCAAGCCACCGAACAAAACGCCGCCCACGGCCTGGCCTACCAGCACGCCCGGCGCACCGAGCCAGGCGCCGAAAGCCACCACGAACGGGATCGTGCCGAGCGTGTGCCGCCCCCAATTGATCCAGGTGGAATAGAACGGGTGGCCGAGATTGTTGAAACTGGCATTCGCGACAAAGAGCGCCCCGTTGAAGAAAAAGAGCAGCGCCAGCGGCCCGCAAAAGAGGTAAATCAAGGTGACGGCGAGACCCTCGGCTTCGAACAGGAACACGATGGGGTCGCGCAGCAAGAACAACACCACCGAAATCGCCGCGACAACCACGGCGCAGAACATCAAGCCGTCACGCAGCGCCCCGCGCACCCGGGGATAGAGCCCTGCACCATAGTTTTGCCCGATCACCGGGCCGATTGCCCCCGAGAGCGCGAAGAGCACGCCGAACGCAACCGGGGTGATCCGCGCGACAATCGCCATACCGGCCACGGCATCTTCGCCATAGGCGGCCATCGACCGGGTCACGTAAGCCTGCCCGATCGGCGTCGCGAGTTGGGTGAGGATCGCAGGCAACGCGATTGTCAGCACCGGGCGCAGATCGCCCATCAATTCCGCCGCATCGGGCCTTTCCAAGCCGCCGTAAAAGCGAAACACCGGGCGCAGGGCGAAGACGCAGATCGTGATGCGCGCGGCCACAGAAGCCAGCGCGGCTCCGGCCAATTCCATATCGAGGCCAAAGATTAGGATCGGGTCGAGCACAGCATTGACGACACCGCCCATCACGGTCGCTGTCATCGAGCGCTTCGCATCGCCATGGGCGCGCAGGATCGCCCCGCCCATCATGCCCACCACCAGGATTGGCAGCGATGGGATGATGATCGCTAGATACATCACCGTCAGATCCTGAGTTTCGCCGGTCGCCCCCATACGCGCCGCCAATTGCGGTAGAAACGCCCAGACAACAGCAGCGAACAGGGCCCCGAAAATCACCCCGTAGACGAGTGCGTGAGAGGCCACCAAGCGCGCGCGGCTCGCATCGCCTTCGCCCAGCGCCCGTGACACCAGCGCACCACACGCAATCGCCATGCCGATGCCGAAGGACGTGGTGAAGAACAAAATGGCGCCTGCATAGCCGACAGCGGCGGCTAATTCGGCTTTGCCCAGCATCGAGATGAAAACCATGTCGATGAAGTCGACCAGGAATATCGCCATCAGGCCGACGCTAGAGGTCAACGACATCACGCTGATATGCTTGATTAGCGAGCCTTGAGTGAATTTCGCTTGCTCGGCCATCCTGCCCCCCCCGCGTCGTGCCCGGTCATAGGAGCGCGCCGCGCGGGTTTTTGCAATCGCGCTCCGACACGAGGCGGGTTCGAGCGATGCTTTAGGCGCGCGGTCCTTCGTGGCGCGCTACCCGCGTTTTTCTATCTGCGCGACGGCATCTTCTGCAGAAGCGGCATCACCTCCGCCATTTCAGGACCGCGCGTGCGCCCGGTAAGCGCAAGACGCAACGGCATGAAAAGCGCCTTGCCCTTGCGACCGGTCTTCTCCTTCACCGCGCTGGTCCAATCGCGCCAGGTATCGCGGTCAAACGGGCCGTCCGGGAGTAGCCCAAGCGCTTCATCCACGAATGCCTGATCTTCGTCAGCCACATCGCCGGTCGCGCCGTCTCGAAATACCTGCCACCATGCTGCGGCCTCTGCGCGCGCAGCGATATTGCCCCGCACCGCAAGCCAAAACTGTTCGCCGAGGGCTTCTGGCACCCCGATACCTGCGATCTCCGCCGCGATAGCCCCGTAAGGCAGCGCGCTGAGATAGCGGGCACTCAGCGGGGCCAGATCGTCAGCGTCGAATTTGGTGGGCGCCGCGCCGAAGCGGCCGATATCGAAGCCCTCGATCAGTTCGGCCATATCACCGCGCAATTCCACCGGGTCGGCGGACCCAAGCCGCGCCATGAGCGACAACAGCGCCGTCGGCTCGATCCCCTGCGCGCGCAAGTCCCGCAGCGCGAGCGTGCCCAATCGCTTGGACAACGCCTCCCCCTGCGGTCCGGTCAGCAGGGAGTGGTGCGCAAAACGGGGGGCGTCGTGGCCGAGCGCGGCCATGATCTGGATCTGCGTCGCGGTATTGGTCACGTGATCGGAGCCGCGCACCACATCAGTAACCCCCATCTCGGTATCATCGACGACGGAGGCCAGCGTGTAGAGCACCTGGCCATCGCCGCGGATCAGCACTGGGTCAGAGACCGACGCCGCGTCGATCGAGACATCGCCCAAAATCCCGTCACGCCATTCGATCCGCGTTTGATCGAGCAGAAACCGCCAATGCGGGGTGCGGTCTTGGCGCAGCGCGGTTTTTTCTGCATCCGACAAGGCCAACGCCGCGCGGTCATAAACCGGGGGCTTGCCCATATTGAGCTGTTTCTTGCGTTTCAGGTCCAACTCAACCGGTGTCTCAAAGGCCTCGTAGAAGCGCGCGGCCCCGCGCAACGCCTCTGCCGCATGCGCGTAGCGGTCCAACCGGTCGGACTGGCGCTCCACACGGTCCCATGTGAGCCCCAGCCACTCCAAATCTTCCATAATCGCATCGGCGTATTCGGGTTTGGAGCGCTCAGGGTCGGTATCGTCGAGGCGCAGGATAAACGTACCGCCAGCCTTACGCGCGATGAGATAGTTGAAAAGCGCGGTGCGCAGATTGCCGATATGCAAATAGCCCGTGGGCGAGGGGGCGAAACGGGTGGTGGTCATAGGGCTCTCCTTGCGCGCCTCCTTTATTCACAGGGCCCTGCGGTTGTCCATGGAACCAGATGTGCTTCGAGGATGAGGGTTGGTTTGTTATGCGTTTGGCTGATGGAACGTGACATCGAGGCCTTCCATCGGCACACCGCGCAGGGTGGTCCGCCATCGCGCGCCCGGCTCGAGCGGAAAGGCGTCGGTCAGCGTCCCCGTGGTGATGATGTCGCTCGGGGCAAGCCCGTCGCTGCCTTCCTGGGCTAAGCCGTCAATCAAATGCGACAGCGCGGAAACCGGCCCGTCCAGCACATCGACGCCGCGCCCCTGCGCCTTAATCGTGCCGTCGGTCAAATCCAAGGTGAGCGCGGCCAACGTACCCACCGGGTCAGACCCAAGCGCAGCCAAAGGGTGCCGCGGGCCCATGTATAGCCCCGCATGCATCGCGAATGCGGCGCGCCCGTCTGCGGCGGTTTGCTTCCATCCGGGAAACACGGTGGAGACAACCTCGAAGCCATGGGCGACCCACTCGATGGTCTGCGCCAAATCGCTCAGGCTCATCCCCGCGTCGGGCGCGCGGCCAAGACCAAAGACAATCTCGGGCTCTATGCGCGGTTCGGTCAGCGGGGGCAGCGTGACATCAACGGCACCGGTGCCGATCTCGTGGACCGAGGTGTCAAACATATCACCCCAGATCGGGGCATCGACGCCAAAGGTTTCCCAGATCGAGCGGTTGGTGAAACCGATTTTGCGCCCGACGCGCGCCTCGCCCTGAGCGGTGCGCAAAGCAAGCACGCGCTCCGCCACCGCTTTGGCATCCATCATCGAAAAGTCTTCGATCCGCTCAGAGATCGGTTGAAGTTGCGTTGCCTCACTGCGCGCGGTCAGGATCGCTTCGGCCTCTGCTGCGGCCTGCTGTGGAGATATCGTCATCGGATCAAGCCTTATGGGCGCCCTCTGCGAGCGATTTCACAAATGCAAGCACATCCGAATTCGGCGCGCCCTCGCCGATTTTGCTGACAATGGCCGAGCCAACCACGGCACCATCGGCGACGCTGGCGATGGCCTGTGCCGCGTCGGGGGTCTTAATACCGAACCCTACCACAACTGGCAGTCCGCTCGCAGCCTGAATGCGCGCCACTTCGGGGGCGACATCGTCGGCTTGGGCTTCGGCCGCGCCGGTTATCCCGGTGATCGACACGTAATAGACAAAACCCGACGTGTTTTTGATCACCGCTTGCATGCGATGATCATCGGTGGTGGGCGTCGCCAATCGGATAAAGTTGAGGCCAGCCGCCTGCGCGGGCACGCAAAGCTCATCGTCTTCCTCTGGCGGCAGATCCACGACAATCAGGCCATCGATGCCAGCGGCCTTTGCATCGGCAAGGAACGCGGCCACGCCGCGGTTAAAGATCGGGTTGTAATAGCCCATCAATACCAGCGGCGTGGTATCATCGGTCTCACGGAAAGCAGCGGCCAGATCGAGCGTGTGTTGCAAGGTCATCCCTGCTTCGAGCGCGCGTTGCCCGGCGAGCTGAATCGTTGGCCCGTCCGCCATCGGGTCGGTGAAAGGCAACCCCAGCTCAATAATGTCCACGCCTGCGGCAGGCAGGCCCTTGACCAACTCAAGCGACGCTTCCGGCGACGGGTCACCGGCCATCACATAGGTTATGAAAGCCTTGCGACCCTCTGCCTTGAGTTTTGCAAATGTCGCATCGATCCGCGTCATCACTCGTCCCTGTTGCCGCAACCTCGGTGGTGTGGCGGGTCTGATGCCGGAAATCAATCCCAGATGCAAAAAGCGGCGGCGCTCGAAATGGAGCGTCGCCGCCTTGCGAGCCGATATCAGGGAGGAGGAAGATACCGGCAGGAAGAAAAAGCGGCGACATCAGGGAGGAGGTAGATGTCGCCGCGAGTAATCAGACAACCTAGGGAGGAGGAGAAGGCAGTCTGAACCGTCGTCTGTCGTTACCCTTTCGTAACTGTAAGTCTCAAAGCGGAGTGGCGCGGGCAAACACCCATGCCTAAAATTTTAAGAGCTAACGGCTATTCAGTTCGGGCGGCGTTGTGTGATACTAGTGTAGTGCGTGCAATGCCGCTGAACCCTGAGTGCCGTCGTTAAACCAAATCTAACCCAATGCTGCGCCTGCACAATGCCCCAGAGGACAAGGCGGCTATGCAATTTATGCATAGGTCGGGTGACTTAATCCTAGGCATGATGCATGGAATCCAAGCGCGTCTTTGCTAATGGATTGCTGATTGCGCATGTCCCACAACCAGGTGCGCGAAGCTTAGGCGGAGTGTGAACGATGGCGCCGAATCTGGATGAGATTCGCCAGGTATTACGAAATGTTACGCTCGCAGATGGTCGCGATGTCATTTCCAGCGACCTGGTCAGAGCGCTTTCAATCGAAGACGGACTCGTGCGATTCGTCCTCGAAGCCGAAAGCCCCGAGGCAGCCAAAACGCTGGAACCGGTTCGGCTCGCCTGCGTGGCGGCTGTGGAAGCTATGCCAGGGATGCATAGCGTTTCGGTGGTGCTAACCGCCCATGGGTCTGCTGCAGCGCAGAAGCCGCCGCGTAATGTGCGGATCGGTCGCCATCCGCGGCGCAGCGAAGGCAAGCAGAGCGTCAGTGGCGTCGACCGCATCTTGGCCGTGGCGTCCGGGAAAGGCGGTGTCGGCAAGTCTACGGTGGCCACCAACTTGGCGGTGGCGCTCGCCAAGGCGGGACGCCGCGTCGGCCTCTTGGATGGGGACATCTACGGCCCGTCGGTGCCGCAGATGATGGGGGTGACCGGCAACCCTGACTCGCCCGATGGAAAAACCATCATTCCGGCCCACGCGCATGGCGTGACGCTGATGTCGCTCGGCCTCATGGTAGAGCCAGGTCAAGCGGTGGTGTGGCGCGGACCGATGCTGATGGGAGCGCTGCAGCAATTGCTGAGCCAAGTGCAATGGGGGCGCCTTGATGTGCTCCTCGTCGATCTTCCGCCCGGTACCGGCGATGTGCAAATGACGTTGTGTCAGCGCAGCAAGGTGACCGGCGCGATTGTCGTCTCGACACCGCAGGACGTGGCACTCATCGATGCGCGCAAAGCGATTGACATGTTCAACCGCCTGAAAACCCCCGTCCTAGGCCTGATCGAGAATATGTCGGTTTACATCTGCCCCACATGCGGTGCCGAGGCCCATATCTTTGGCCATGGCGGCGTCGCAGCCGAGGCCGCGAAGCTCAAGCTGCCGTTTCTAGGCGCCCTGCCGCTTGCCTTGTCGGTGCGGGAGGCTGGCGACAATGGCGCACCAATCGCGTTAAGCGACGATCCTGCCGCGTCCGCGTATCGCCTGATGGCCGAGCGCCTGGTAGCGGGCAACATGGCCTAAACTCAGACAAAACTGATTATGCAGCGCAAGTTTTGCGCAATTTAACGGCTAGAGTTGCACAAAAAAACGGGGCCAAAAGCCCCGCCTTATCAATGCCCGCGCTCGCCCGGCATGGACGATACGCGCTATTCCTCGCTTGCCTCGCCCTCATCGGTCGGTTCCGGCGCTGCCTCATCTTCATCCTCGTCCGCAGCAGAGAGGCCTGACGGCGCGGTGATGTTGGCAATCACGAAATCACGGTCGATGGTCGGCTTCGCCCCTTGCGGCAGGGTGACCGACGAGATCGTTACAGTGTCGCCCACATTCAACGTGGAGACATCGACGGTGACCTGTTCGGGGATATCGGCGGCGGTAACCCGCAGCTCCACCTCCGGGCGCACCACGATCAAAACGCCGCCCTTCTTGATACCGGGCGAGTCTTCCTGGCCGACAAACTCGACGGGAATGAACAGGTTGACCTTAGACGAACTCTGCAGCCGCATGAAATCCACATGCACCGGCAGATCCTTGACCACGTCGCGCTGCACATTGCGGCAGATCACGCGGACATCGTCGCGCCCCTCCACCTTCATGTTGAAGAGCGTTGCGAGGAATCGCCCGGCTTTAAGCCGCTTCAGCAATTCGTTGAAGGGCAGAGTGATCGGAAGCGGATCCACCCCGCCACCATAGACAATTCCTGGTACCAGTTGATCACGGCGTGCTTGTCGGGCGGCCCCCTTGCCTGTCCCCGTGCGCTCCGTGGCGATGAGATCTGGTGTCTCGCCAGCCATGTTGCTTCTCCTATGACATTGTTTGGGCATCCTCCAAGGGTGTATGCCCTACGAGCCGCGGCTCTTGCCACAGAACGCCCCGGTTGAGAAGGGAAATCTGCGCAGTACCGCGCGCTCGAGAATAAAGGGCTGCCATGTCGTTTCTGAATGCGTTTCGGCTTTCGCGCGCCCCGTCGGCGGCCTTGATGGGCGTGGGGGTGCTCTGGGGCTCCTTCGCGGGTCTGGCGCCTGACATCAAAGCGCAAGTGGGCGTGTCGGATGCGGGCTTTGCCTCCGCACTGCTATTCTCGGCGGGCAGCGGTCTTATCGCGATGGCACTGGCGCCATGGGTAGGGCAACAACTCGGCCAGCGCGCGCTCGCGGTGCTGGGAACGCTGGTCAGCGCGGTGATCCTGACACCTGCCCTGCCGAGCGGCTTTGTGGGGCTTGCCTGCGTGATGGCGGGGCTCGGCTTTGCGGTGGCGCTTCTGGATGTGAGCGCCAATGTGCAAATCTCGCGCGCCGAAGCCCGCCACGATGTGCCGCTGATGAACTTCTGTCACGCCATGTTCTCCTTCGCGTTCGCTGCCGCTGCCGGATTTTGCGGTCTGGCGCGCAAAGCGGGGTTAGGTCCGGCGGAAATCGTCCCGTTCATGGCGTTGGCAGCGTTGGCCTGCGCGGTGCTGATGCGCAACCCCAGCGACCCAGAGCCGCCCCGCAATGCGGAGAAACCAAGCGCTAGCGGGTCGTCGGCTCACTGGCTCGCGATCGGTCTAACAGGCATCGTGCTTTGGGCCTCTTTCATCGGCGAGAACGCCGTGGAGGCTTGGTCGGCGCTCCATGTCGAGCGCACCCTGGGCGGCGCCACCGGCATTGGCAGTTTTGGCCCGGCGCTTTTAGGCGTGTTCATGGGCTGCGCGCGCCTGTCGGCCCAGGTCATCACCGAGCGGGTCGGCGCAGCCCGCCTGATCTTCGGCTCCGCCTGTCTGGGTCTTGCGGGCACGTTGACCATCGCCGCGGCGCCTAGCGTGGTCGTCGCGATGATCGGTGTCGGGCTGACCGGCGTGGGTATGGCGGCGGTGGTCCCGTCCGCGAATACGCTGCTGGGCCAAAGAGTGGCAGAGGCCCAACGCGCCCATGCCATTTCGCGTGCCTGGATGCTGGGGATTACAGGATTTTTTGTGGGCCCCGCGCTGATGGGCGCAATCTCGGAATGGATCGGGCTGCGCTGGGCCTTTGGGGCGATTGCGCTGATCATCGGCTCGATCCTGCCCGCAACGGCCTTCTTGGCGCGCCAGCCCCGGCTGCAACCGCACAAAGCAGCCGCCCCGGTCGGTGACGCCACGGGCGCGCCAAAATGATTTTATGCCTCCGGCGGAGGTATTGAGAAAAAGAAGAAGCAGGCGGGCGGCCCGTCACTTTGTACCGCCACACTTTGCTGTCACACTTTCGCCGCGCGCTTAGACTGCCGACTTGAGCGCCTCGGCCAGATCCGTCTTCTCCCAGGAAAACCCGCCATCCGCATCGGGCGCGCGGCCGAAATGCCCATAGGCTGCTGTGCGCTGATAAATCGGCTTGTTAAGCGACAGATGCTCCCGAATGCCCCGCGGCGTCAGATCCATCACATCGGCCACAGCCGCCTCGATCTGCTCCTCGGGCACGACACCGGTGCCGTAGGTATTGGCGTAAACCGATAGCGGCTTTGCGACACCGATCGCGTAGCTCAATTGCAGCGTACAGCGCGAGGCCAGACCAGCAGCAACCACGTTTTTCGCCAGATACCGCGCAGCGTAAGCCGCAGAGCGGTCCACCTTGGTGGGATCCTTGCCGGAAAAGGCGCCGCCGCCATGGGGCGCCGCACCCCCATAGGTATCAACGATGATCTTGCGCCCGGTGAGCCCGGCATCGCCGTCGGGGCCACCGATGACAAACTTGCCCGTCGGGTTGACCCACCATTCCGTAGCGTCTGTCACCCAGCCATCGGGCAGCACCTCGCGAATATAAGGCGCCACGATTTCGCGCACCTGCGCGCTCTCCAGGCTTTCGTCGAGATGCTGGGTGGAGAGCACGATCGAGCTTACCCGCACTGGGCGGCCCGCTTCGTAGGCCACCGTCAATTGCGATTTGGCATCTGGGCCGAGGGCGGCCTCAACACCCGATTTACGCACCTCAGCCAAGCGCTCCAGGATCGCGTGGGCGTAGAGGATCGGCGCCGGCATCAGCGCGTCGGTCTCATCGCAGGCATGGCCGAACATGATGCCCTGATCGCCCGCGCCCTCATCTTTATTATCCGCCGCGTCCACACCTTGCGCGATATCAGCCGATTGCGCGTGCAAATAATTGTCGACGGTCAGCTTTTGCCAATGAAACCCGTCCTGCTCATACCCGATATCTTTCACGCAATCGCGCGCGATCTCTTCGACCTTCGAAATCACGTCTGCCGGGCCGCGCACCTCACCGCCGACGACAACGCGGTCAGTGGTCGCGAAGGTTTCGCAGGCAACCCGCGAGAACGGGTCGGCAGTCAAAAAGGCGTCTAGGACGGCGTCTGAAATGCGGTCGCAAACCTTATCGGGATGCCCCTCGGACACTGATTCCGAGGTAAAAATGAAATTCTGTCGGGACATGTATGCTCCATTGGTCTCGCGCGCCACGTCAGGAAGCCGTTGTGGCGGTTCGACGTGGCCTAAAGCGACGGGGCAGACGCGTCAATGGGCCGTCTACGGCCGATGAGGCCAAGGCCCGCAAGCAAAGCGGCGAGCAGAAAACCCATCGGCCAGTCGCCGGTGCGGCTGTAGAATGTGGCGCTCAGGGGGCGCGGAAGTGGCACATCACGCCATCCTGCTTGGCCCAGCGGGATTTCTGCCATCACCCGCCCGCGGGCGTCGATCACCGCGGAAACACCGGTATTGGCCACGCGGACCATCGGCAAACCGAACTCCACAGCGCGCAAACGGGCCTGGGCGAGATGTTGATAAGGCCCGGCCAATTCACCGAACCAGGCATCATTGGTGATCAATACCATAAAATCGGGTCGCGCGGGCGCCGCGGCGATGTTGTGGGGGAAGATTCCCTCATAGCAGATCAGTGGCAGCGCGCGGCCCAGCCTCCCCGGCAATTCCAGCACCTGCGCGCCAGGCCCGGGCACATAGCCGAGCCCCATCCCTTGGCCGAGCAGCTTTTGGCCCACAAGGTCGAAATACGCGGCCAGGGGGAGGTATTCGCCAAACGGGACCAGGTGATGCTTGTCGTAGGTGGCGTCGACCGTGCCGCCCGGCCCCATCACCACCAGCGCATTGCGCGCGCGGTCGGCGTCATCGAGCCGTTGGATACCGAAAATCACCGGCACCCCCGATGCGGCGGCGGCGATATGGTCGAGCCAGGTCTCGGCGCGGTTGAGCACCTGGACGACAGCGTTCTCGGGCCACACGATGAGATCAGGCCGCGGCCCACCCCCTTCGCCCGGCGCGGCGCTAAAGGCCAACATGCGCTCAAAGAATGACAGCGCGTGATCAGGATCCCATTTGAGGTGCTGCTCTGCGTTTGGCTGCACCAGCCGAACCACCGGTGCGCCCGCAGCATCGGGTGTCGGTCGGCTGGCTTGCCATGCGCCCGTCGCGAAAAGAGCAATGCCGAGGACGGCGAGTGCGCCCAGGTTTGGCCATGCTCTTTGGACCAAGGCGTGCGCTGCGCCCGCGCTCAGCAAAAGGGTCACGAAGCTCAACCCAACTGGCCCGATCCATGCCGCCAGATGCATCGGCGCCCAGCCGACCCAAACATGGCCGACCAACGCCCAGGGAAAGCCCGTCAGAAGGTAGGTGCGCAGCAGTTCTACTGCCGCCATCGCGGAAGCAAACGCCAGCACCCCGCGCCACGCGCACATGCGCCCGGCTACACGCGCGGCGAGCGAAAAGGCCAAGGCCCAAAAGACCGCAAAGCCCCCCGCGATCAGCACGAGGGCGAACGGCGCCATCCAGCCATGGCGCTCGGGCTCCACTAAGAATGGCTCGACAATCCAGAATAGGCTCGCCGCGAAATAGCCGACGCCAAACAGCCAGCCGAGCCAGAAAGGGCGCGGCGCAGCCCCCTGTTGAAGCAGCCAAAAACCACCGCCCAAGGCGATCATCGTGAGGAAAGGAAGCGATAGTGGCGCTTGGCCCGCCGCTGCGAGGCAGCCCAAACCAAGCGCGAGCAGCCGGCGTCGGCCGGTCTCAGCCACCAGTCTGAGGCACCCGAACCTGGAGCCGCTTGATCCGCCGCGGATCTGCATCGACAACGACAAACTCGACCCCGTGCGGGTGTGGGATAATCTCACCCCGCGCCGGCACGCGACCCGACAGCATAAAGACCAACCCGCCGAGGGTGTCGATTTCCTCCTGATCCTCCTCGGTGGTCAACTCGATCCCGAGCGCGTCTTCAAACTCATCGAGCGGGGCTTTCGCCTGGGCGAGAAAAACACCTGGCTTTTCCTGCGTCCAAAACTGCCCCTCGTCGATATCGTGTTCATCCTCGATCTCGCCGATCACCTGTTCGATGAGGTCCTCGATCGAGACCAGGCCATCGACCCCGCCATACTCGTCGATCACCAAGGCCAGATGCATGCGCTGCGACTGCATCTTCTGCAGCAACACACCGATCGGCATCGACGGCGGCGCGAACAGCAAGGGCCGCATCATCTGGCGCAGCAGAAACGGCTCATCATCGCTGCCGTCAAAGCCGTGGTTAAGCGCAAAATCCTTCAGATGGACCATGCCGAGGGGCGTGTCGAGCGTGCCCTTAAAGACGGGAAGCCGCGTCAGGCCGCTTTCGCGGAACACGGTCACCAATTCTTCCTTGGTGATCTCAACTGGGATTGAGACGATTTCAGCCTTTGGAATGGCCACATCGTCCACGCGCATCTTGCGTAGGTTCGCCAGGCCAAGACCGGGGGAGGCCACCGGTGTTCCGTTGGGTTTTTCAACTGGGCTGACAGCGACCGCTTTCTGCGGCGGTGCCGTGCCTAAAACGCGTTTGAGCCGATCAATCATATTGCCCAAAACCGCGCCTTCTTGATCCCGCGCGCTGTGCGCTGCGCTAGAGGACCCGCTTTCCGCGTCGTCCATTGTACCTTTCCACGTTGAGGGGCCAAAAACTATCTATGGGCGGTAATATGGGTTGCCGATACCCAGGCTGGCAAGAGCTTCGATCTCCACGCCCTCCATCAGTGCCGCATCACGCTCATTTTGATGGTCATACCCCAAAAGATGCAGGAGGCCATGGACGATGAGATGGGTGACGTGATGGCCGAAGGGTTTGCCGGCTGCACTCGCCTCGCGCGCGCACACGCCGAACGCGAGGGCGATATCACCGAGCGGGCCCGGCAAAGGCCTTGCAGGCGGCTCCCCCGGCGTCTCGGCGCCCCTTTCCACCGACGGCCATGACAGCACATTGGTAGGCTGTGGTTTGTCCCGAAAGTCGCCGTTCAGTGCGGCGATACGGGCGTCGTCCGCGGCCAGCAATGCCGCTTCGTAGGCGTCCGAATCGAGCGCGAGAACGGCAAAAAGCGCCGCTTCCGCTGCCTCAGACCACGCAAGCAGCGCGGTTTCATCCCATGCGCCCGCCTCAACGATGACCTCAATTACCATCAGACGCCCCCGGACGACCTTGGCCAAAACCGTTTATTTTCAATGCTGTCATCGGATAACCGCGCGCCGCTTTCGCATATCTGGGGGATCTGAGGGCAAGGTCATGTCAGTCAAACCGCATAGACTGAAAGCTGCTTACAATGACCAAACACTTTTTCCTTCCCCTCTTTGCTGCGGCGCTGATTGCAGGCCCCGCGAGCGCCTTTACCGCACTGCCCGATCTGGCCACTCCCACTGCCGAGCCGCAAATCGCGCCCGCGCCACTGGGCGAAATCAAGGCCCCCGAGCACCTGTTACTGCCCGCGCCCGAGCCCGGCTGGATCACGCCTGACAAAATCGTCACACCAGCCGCATTTCTCGCGTAGCGGCTTCGTTAAAACCCCCCACCGCAAGCCAAAATTTGCCGCAAATTCTTTTTGAACTGAGCAAATCGACCAACCGACATACGGTCACAAGTAAGGAACGAGCCATGACGTGCACCATCGTTTTTCGCAACAGCGTTGTTCAAATGACCCTGAAAGCGCCGCGTCGCGGAAGCCGGTACACGCCCCGCTTTATCACGACTGCCGAAGAGGGGCGCGCCCACGCGACCCCAACCCAAGAGATTTTTGCGGCCGCTCTTTAACGCCGCCTCAATACATAGATGTCATAACACTTTTCATGAATTTAAGCATGGTCGGCCCAACCGTTCGCGGTTGGGTCTTTTTCTTTCCGAGCGATTTCTTTTCCGAGCGATCTTTGCTGCCTCGGCGTCAGCTCGCGCTGTCGGCATCGTAGGCGTGGATAATCTTGGCAACGAGCGGGTGGCGCACCACGTCTTTCGCGGTGAAGTAGTTAAACGCAATGCCGTCGATCCCCTTGAGCAGCCGCTCGGCGTCTTTCAGGCCCGAGGGTACGCCGCGCGGCAGATCCACCTGGCTGCGGTCGCCAGTGATCACCATGCGGCTGCCTTCGCCGAGCCGGGTGAGAAACATCTTCATCTGCATCACGGTGGCATTTTGCGCCTCATCGAGCACCACAAACGCATTGGCCAGCGTGCGCCCACGCATGAAGGCCAGCGGCGCGATCTCAATCTTTTTCTCCTCGATCAGCTTGGCCAGTTGCTTGCCAGGCAGAAAATCGTTCAAGGCGTCGTAGAGCGGCTGCATGTAGGGGTCGACTTTGTCCTTCATATCGCCGGGCAGGAAGCCCAGCCGCTCACCGGCCTCCACAGCCGGGCGGCTTAGGATGATCCGGTCGACATGGCCGCCTAGAAACATCGAGACGCCCACCGCCACTGCGAGATAGGTTTTGCCCGTCCCCGCGGGGCCAATCCCAAAGCCCAGCTCATTCTTGAACAGCGCCTCAACATCGCCGCGCTGCGCTTCGGTGCGCGGCTCGACCGTTTTCTTGCGGGTCTTGATCTCGACAGGGCCCGCTTTGAACATTTCGATCTGATCGCCCGCATGGCTCCCGCCGTCATCGGCGGCATGGCCAAGGCGCATCAGGCCGTCGATATCGCCCGCCTCAACGGCACGACCGCCCTCAAGCCGATCATAAAGGGATTGGAGAACGTCAGCCGCCTTCGCGCGCGCATCGACCTCGCCCATCACGGCTAAGTGGTTGCCGCGGCGCAAAATCTGCACACCCAAGCCATGCTCGACCTGAGCCAAATTGCGATCAAACTCTCCGCATAAATCGATCAAAAGCCGATTGTCGGCAAATTCGATCACCGTTTCATGGGAGATTTCAGACGCGTCGGTATCGACTTTTATCGCCAAGAGCGGACCCTGATTGATTATCGCAGTGCGGCGTTGGCGCGACCCTGCCAAGCTGCCCGGCAGCGCGCAAGCCGGAAGTGCGGCGCAGCATAGCAAAAAAGAAGCCGCCAAAGGCCAGGGCCCGGCGGCTTTAGGTAAACTCGCAACGAAGGTTCGCATGAGCACGAAGACGCGCGCTCATCTCGGGGTACAACCCGCCTTGGGGAGGCGGGGACGTCATGCCGACGACCCTAGATGGGGTCGCCGATCGGCGAGCCGTCCTTGAACGGCCCAATCGCTGTGTTCGGGGGCGCCGCGCCAGAGCAAACCGGTTTGCCCTGCGGGTCGAGCCGCTGGCTCAGATACCCTTCGACACCGTCGTCAATAATCCAGTGGTCGCAGCCATTGGGATCAATCCAGATCCCCGCTTTTAGCTGGCTGAGATGTTTGCTGTCGATCCCGCGGTCGACTGTCTTCTCGATATCGTTGGCGCATCCAACAACAAAGAGCAGAGCAGAGGCCGGTATCAGACCGAATTTGGACCGCATAATCGTCATCGCACACACAGGATTTCAACGCGCCGATTCAATTGTCGGCCCTGCACGGTGGTGTTGCTGGCGACCGGCCGCCGCTCACCATAGCCGCGCACATCGGCCACCCTGACCCCGAAGGCAACGGCGATCCGGGCGACAGCATTAGCGCGATGCAGGGAAAGCTGCATGTTGTAGGCATCGCTCGCACGGCTGTCAGTGTGCCCGGCGATGACGTAACCCGATGCCGGGGCCTTGGCGAAAAAGCTGCGCAGCCACGCGCGGCCTTTGGCGCTGACCTGGTGGGAGCCGGACGCGAAGAGCACATCGGAATTCATCACGGCGCAGGTCTTGCCGCGATTGCACACCGGAATGCCGTTGCGGTCCACATGGGGGGTCATAAAGCCTTCCCAGCCGTCATCCATCACCCAATGCTCGCAGCCATCGGGATCGACCCAGACCGTGGGCACGTAAACCTCACCGACAAAGGTGCGGGTGTCGCCCTGCGCATGCGCAGACGACGTGGCGACCAACAGCAAAGCTGCGGCGAAGCCCAATAGCCCGTTTAGCCGTGTCCAAGCCACGAATGTCTTCCCCCGAAACGCGGCCCCCTGTCGTTCGCCTGGCAGAGCGCGGGATGGGCCGGATGCAGGACTGCACTGTACAGCTTAGGTTCGTTTTGTGAAGGCCGGCAGGATTTATATAAGTCTGAAACCGCTTGGCGCTATTCATCCCCAATCGACTTATCTCTACAAGATATTGTTTTTAGTATATTTTTCACTTTATCCACAGTTGCATTCCTGCACAGCGCCCGGCGCGGTTTGCAAGAATTCTATAATCTCTCCGGCCTCGAACGCGATTCGCGTGCTGGAATCACGCCCTGTTGCCGCTGCGATCTTTCACAAATTAAATAATCGGGCGCGCAAGCCGCGCATGTCATCGCAAGTTTTGCGGTCGATTGCGCGAAAAGTGCTATCTCATGCCAGCGCACCGTTGAGGGAATTGGCCGCGCTTTCGG
This sequence comes from Pseudomonadota bacterium, assembly GCA_038750765.1. Classification (GTDB taxonomy): domain Bacteria; phylum Pseudomonadota; class Alphaproteobacteria; order Rhodobacterales; family Rhodobacteraceae; genus Psychromarinibacter. The sequence goes on from JBCDGW010000006.1 coordinate 47,780, forward strand.
TGATCCGCACGCGGCGAATATCGCCGACTGCGATGTCCGGCGCGGTCACATGGACAGCGTGCAAGTATTCCGATTTGCCCACCATCTGCCCCGGCAACCGCCCCTTGCGCTCAAACAGCACCGACACGTCTCGGCCCACCATCGCGTCTTGGATCGCGCGCTGCTGTTCGGTCAGCTTCGCCTGCAGCCGTGCCAATCGGTCGCTGGCCTCATCGGGGTCGATACCGGGCTTCTCCGCGGCTGGCGTGCCCGCGCGCGGCGAATATTTGAACGAGTAGCACTGCCCGTATCCCACAGCGTCCACCAGCGCCAAGGTCGCCTCGAAGTCAGCCTCCGTCTCGCCTGGGAAGCCGACGATGAAGTCGCTGGAGAGGACGATGTCGGGCCGCGCGGCACGGATCCGCTCAATCAGCGCGATGTAAGCCTCGGCAGTGTGTTTGCGGTTCATCGCCTTGAGCACCTTGTCAGAGCCCGATTGTACCGGCAGATGCAGATAGGGCATCAGCTTGTCACAGGTGCCATGGGCCTCGATGAGGTCATCGGCCATGTCATTGGGGTGTGAGGTGGTAAACCGGATGCGCTCGAGCCCGTCGATGTCAGCCAGCTCCCAGATCAACGCGGCAAGGCTCACCGTGCCGTTCGGCCCGGCACCGTGATAGGCATTCACGTTTTGCCCCAGCAGGGTGATTTCCTTCACGCCCCGCTCGACCAGATCCTGCGCTTCGGCGATCACCTGGGACGCTGGGCGCGACATCTCGGCGCCGCGCGTATACGGCACCACGCAAAACGCGCAAAACTTGTCACAGCCTTCCTGCACGGTCAGAAACGCCGCCGGGGCCCGACGCGCCTTCGGGCGGCGTTTAAGCTCGGCGAATTTGTCCTCTTCAGGAAAATCAGTGTCGAGCGCTTTCACGCCCTCGCGCGCTTTCGCCTCTAGATGCGGCAAACGGTGATAGCTCTGCGGCCCCACCACCAAATCGACCAGGGGCTGGCGGCGCATAATCTCTTCGCCCTCGGCCTGGGCGACACAACCCGCCACCCCGATCTTGAGATCCGGTTTCGCCGCTTTGAGGTCTTTGAAGCGGCCCAGCTCGGAATACACCTTCTCAGCCGCTTTTTCACGGATATGACAGGTGTTGAGCAGGATCATATCGGCGTCGTCAGGCGCGTTCGTTTGCACATACCCCGCCCCGCCCATCGCCTCAGCCATGCGCTCACTGTCATAGACATTCATCTGACAGCCATAGGTTTTGATAAACAGCTTGCGCGGCGCGGCCATCTGCGGCTCCTATTTGGCTTGCCCAATCGGCGTACACCGCAGCGCAAAATCTTGCAAATCGCCGCGTCATCAGCCCATTTGGCGAGGTAGAGCCATTACGCGAGCCGACGATGCATTACGACGATCTCTCTCACTTTCTGCGCGACGGGAAGGCCGCGCTGGAAAAAGGGCCCGTCGCGATGATCTTTGTCGAGGATCTGGTGGAAGTGGCCTCGACCATCCGCCACCATCTCGATTTGGGTTTTGCCAGTGTCTTGGTGTTCGCCCCCTCCGAGCTCAGCCTGCCCCGCGATCTGGCCGATCATGTGCACCGCATTCATCACGCGATGGGCCAGGCCAGCGCCACGCAGGACGCGATCAATGCGGTGACAGCCGCGGCGCCGGGGATCTGGCTCTATTACTGCTTCAACGCGGAGTATCTGTTCTACCCGTTCTGCGAGACGCGATCAGTGGGCGAGTTATTGGGCTTCCACGCTGAAGAGCGGCGCGACGCGCTTTTGACCTACGTGGTCGATCTCTACGCCGCCGATCTTGACGCCTATCCGAACGCGGTTTGCCCCGGTGAAGCCTATCTTGATCGGTCGGGCTATTACGCGCTGGCGCGCCACGGCGAGGACGGCAAGCCGAAAGAGCGCCAGCTTGATTTTTTCGGCGGTTTACGCTGGCGCTTTGAAGAGCACGTGGCCCCACCCAGCCGCAAGATTGACCGCATCGGCTTGTTCCGCGCCAAACCCGGCCTCACCTGGCGCCGCAACCACACCTTCTCGGACGAGGAATACAACACCTATGCCTGCCCATGGCATCACAACATCACCGCCGCGATCTGTTCGTTCCGCACCGCTAAGGCGCTGAAATCAAATGCAGGGTCGACCTATGAGATCCAGAATTTTCGCTGGCACAATTCGACGCCGTTTGAGTGGCAATCCAAGCAATTGCTCGATCTGGGGCTGATGGAGCCCGGTCAGTGGTTTTGATCCAGCGGTGCGAGCGGCGCTGCCACTCGCGCTCGTTTTTTTCGTATACGAGGGGCTCTGCCCCTCGCGCTCACATTTTTAATACGAGGGGCTCTGCCCCTCGCGCTCCCCGAGGTACTTTTAAAAAGAAGAAAGAAGTTGTTAATCGGCGGTGGCGAAACTTTTGGCGAGATCGTCGATGGCGCGCAAACGGCCGATCAGCGCCCCTAATCTGTCGACAGGCACCATGTTTGGCCCATCTGACGGCGCGTTGTCAGGGTCTTGATGGATCTCAATAAACAGCCCCGAGACGCCAACAGCGCAGGCGGCACGCGCCAGCGTTTCCACATATTCGCGTTGTCCGCCCGAGGTGCCACCCTGACCGCCCGGCTGCTGGACCGAATGGGTGGCGTCAAACACAACCGGGTAGCCCATCGCCGCCATCGCCGGCAGGCCGCGAAAATCAGATACGAGAGTGTTGTACCCAAACGACGTGCCACGCTCGCACAACAGAATGCGCTGATTGCCGGTGGAGGCAATTTTGGCCGCCACGTTCTTCATATCCCAGGGCGCGAGAAACTGGCCCTTCTTGACGTTGATCACTTGCCCGGTCTCGCCCGCCGCGAGCAACAGGTCAGTCTGGCGGCACAAAAACGCCGGGATCTGCAGCACATCGCAGGCCTCGGCCGCGGGCGCGCAGTGGCCTGGCTCGTGGACATCGGTCAGCACGGGGCAGCCGAATTCGGCGCGGATCTGAGCCAGGATCTCAAGGCCGCGCGCCATCCCGACACCGCGCTCTGCGCTCAATGAGGTGCGGTTGGCTTTGTCGTAGCTTGCCTTGAAAATAAAGCGCGTGCTGGTTGCGCTGCAGGCCTCAGCGATACGCTCGGCCATCATCCGGGCGTGGTCGAGGCTCTCTAATTGGCACGGCCCGGCGATCAGCACTAAGGGCGCGGTGCCGCCGATTCTGATGCCCTCGAGGTCGACCTGGCTCATCCCGCCTGCTCCCGAACCAGCGCTTCAATGCGGGCTACATCTTCGGGGTTATTGACCTCCCAGAAATGCCGGCCCCGCGCATCCACCTCAACGCAAGCAACCGGGCCGCCGTTTTCGAGAAACCGCAACTGCTCGAGCCCCTCATGGCGTTCGAGCGGTCCTTCGCGCCAAGCGGCGTAGGCTTGCAGCGCGGCTGGACGAAACGCGTAAATCCCCACGTGATGAAACACCGGCAGTGGATCGGGCTGCGGCTTGCTGGGATCGAGGTAGGGCAGCACCTCCTTGGAGAAGTAAAGCGCGCGCTCATCGCGGTCGAACACCGCCGTCGTGGCGCCAACACGGCCAGCGCGGCGATCTTCGGTGAACTTGGCATAGGCAGCTGCGTCACAGCGCAACACCGGGGTCGCCATCACGCATTCATCGCTCGTGGTCTGGGCCAATCGGGCGATCAGCGCTTCGACGAACCAGGGCGGCGTAAGCGGCGCGTCGCCCTGAAAGTTGACCACGATGTCCGCCGACACCGCGCCTGTCGCCACTGCCTCGGCACAGCGCTCAGTCCCGTTGCGGCACGCAGCGCTGGTCATGATCACCGAGGCGCCAAACCGCTCCGCCCCGTCGCGGATCCGGTCGTCATCGGTCAGAACATGCACCGCATCGACACCCGCGACCTGCTGCGCCGCCCGCCAACTCATCTCGATCAGCGATTGCTGGCTGCCATCCGCCTGGGTGAGCGGGACCAGCGGCTTGCCGGGAAACCGAGACGAGGCGTAGCGCGCCGGGATCAAGATCACCGCGCTCATGCGACGCCCGCGCGTAACAGATCATGGAGATGCACGATGCCGAGCGGCGCGGCATGCGCGTCGATCACGAAGACAGCGCTGATTTTGCGGCTGTTGAGAAGAGCGAGCACCTCTGCCGCGAGCATGTCGGGCGCCACCGTGACCGGATCAAGCGTGGCCACGTCGCGCGCGCGCGAACCGATTAAGCGCGCCATATTGCGTCGAAGATCGCCGTCGGTGACGATCGCGGCCAACGCGCCCTCGGCGATGACGCCAGCAACGCCAAAGCCTTTGGAGGTCATCTCGATCAGCACATCTTCCATCGGCGCGTCGATATCCACCAGGGGCAGCGCCGCGCCCGTATGCATGATCTGCGCCGCTGTCGAAAGCCGCGCCCCGAGGCTGCCGCCGGGGTGAAACACGCGGTACTCTTCTGCTTGGAAGCCGCGCCGCGCCATCAACGCAACCGCTAACGCATCGCCCAGCGCCATCGTCAGCACCGCAGACGTGGTGGGCGCAAGCCCCATCGGGCAGGCCTCCGGCGCGGCAGGCAGCGTCAGGCAGTGATCGGCGGCGCGCGCCAGCGTGCTTTCACCTTTAGAGGTGATCGCCACCAGCGGGATCGAAAAGCGCCGCGTATGGGCCACGACATCGCGCATTTCCTGGGTCTCGCCGGAATTGGAGATGGTGATGCACAGATCGTCGGGGGTGATCATGCCCATATCGCCGTGGCTCGCCTCGGTGGCATGGACGAAAAAGCTAGGCGTGCCGGTTGAGGCGAGCGTGGCGGATATCTTGCGCGCAACATGGCCTGATTTGCCAATCCCGCAGACGATCACTCGGCCCGGGATATCGAGGATGCGTTGCACCACATTGGGCAGATCGGGCGGCATCGAAGCGGCCAAGAGCGACAGCGCCTGCGCCTCGGTCTCTACCACCTTCTGCGCTTTACGCGCCACGTCGCTCATGCGGATTACCGCCCCCACATCAGCCCCCGGCACCGCCCCTCAGGCGAAAATCTGATCGCTGTGTTGCGCCAGATAGATCTTGAGCCAAGGCGTGTAGCGATCCGGGGCGTCTTGCGTTGCGCGGGCCAGATCGGCCATCGACATCCAGCTGGTATCCATCACCTCGTCGGGGTTTGGCTCCATCGGCAGAGGCCGTGTCACCCGCGCCAGAAACAGATCAACCACCTCATGCTCGATCAGGCCGTTGCCCACATCCGCACGATACTCGATCCGGTCGCGCGCCTCGAGCGTGAGCCCGGCGATGCCCAACTCTTCAAACACCCGGCGCTCGGCGCATTGCGCGGCGGGCTCGCCCCAATGGGGGTGGGTGCAGCAGGTATTCGCCCAAAGTCCAGGGGTGTGGTACTTGCCGAGCGCGCGCCGCTGGATCAGCACGTCATCGCCATCCATGACAAACACCGACACAGCCAGGTGTTTGAGCCCGCGCTGATGCACCTCAAGCTTTTCCACCGGCGTCAGGCGTCCATCGACCCAAGCCGGGATCATCGCCGGTTCAGACATGAGCAGGCGGTACCAGCCGCGTCAGATGCGCAAGGTTTTTGATGCCGATTTTCAAATGCGCGAGAGGCCGCGCCTTGACCAATTTTTTGTTCATATAGGCCTCGAAGGTGAGCCTTTGCACATCCACATCGTGGCAGAGCGAAACGAAGCGCTCCCGCCGTTCATCGGACTTATAATAGGCGTTTTGCATCGAGGCCAAGACGCGAAACACCGTCTTGTGCTCGCGCATGAACAATTGCCGCGCGATCCGAAGGTCCTTGACCCGGCCGGTTGCCAGGGTAGCGGCTGCAGCCGTTGCGGCAACGCGGCCCCCGGTCATCGCGTAGTAGATCCCCTCGCCGGAAGACGGGGCGACAACACCTGCGGCATCTCCGGCCAAAACCACGTCACGGCCGTTATCCCAGCGATCCATCGGTTTGAGCGGTATCGGCGCCCCCTCACGGCGCAGCGTCTTACAATCGGCGAGGCCTGAGGCTTCACGCAGCGCCGCCGTAGCCTTCTTGAGATCGACGTCTTTGACCATCGATCCCATGCCGACACTCGCAGACGCGCCATGGGGGAACACCCAGCCATAGAAATCGGGCGAAATGCTGCCATCGTAGATAACGTCGCAGCGATCGGGGTGATACTCGCCGCGCGGTCCTGGCGCCTCGATAATCTCATGATAGGCCACCACGAAGGGTATCTTGTCGCCCCCTGCCACCTCATCGCGGGCCACTTTGCTGCGCGCGCCGTCAGCACCGATGATCAGCTTGGTGGGCAGCGCGCGCTCTTCGCCGCTTTCCTTGTGGCGGTACAGCACGCGGGTGCCTGCATCGTCGCGCTCAACACGCAGGAAGGTACCGACGACCATCTCCGCGCCCGCGGCCTCAGCGCGACGGCGCAGGAAGACGTCGAAATCCTTGCGGTCGACCATCCCGACAAAGCCGTTCTCAATCGGGATATCAACGCGGCGTCCGGTGGGCGAGATCATCCGCGCGGTGGTTATGCGCGCCAAAAGCTGATCGTCAGGGATATCAAAATCCGCGATCAGGCGCGGTGGGATCGCCCCGCCGCACGGTTTGATCCGACCCTCGCGGTCAAGCAGCGCAACGGTATGGCCCGAGCGCGCCAGATCCAACGCCGCCGTCGCACCCGACGGCCCTCCTCCAACGACGACGACATCGAACATGTTCATTCTCCCGGTACCATGGCGCCGCCTTTCGCAGCGCCCCCATCCAATAGCCGCATCGCCACCACCGCCGCCGCTAGGAACAGCACGGCTTCGAGCGCGAAGACGATGCCGTAGGCGGTTGCATCCGAGAAGACGAGACGCGCGATATCCACAGTGCTTGTCGCGATAAGGCCAGCGATGCCTGAGGCGACGGCCTGCGAGGCGCCGAACACCCCCATGCGTGTGCCGGTGGCCCCCTTCGCTTCGGCGGCGAGGCGCATCATCGAGCCGATTGCGCCGACGACGAAAAGCCCATTGCCGAGCCCGAGCAACGCGGTCGAGAACACCAGCGGACCGCCCGCCCCGAGGAGCAGAAGCGCCACCGCAGAGACAAGGCAGCCGACGACAGCCCAGAACCGCAGCGAGCCCAACTGAAACGAGACCAGCGCGCCCGCCCCGAGCATCCCGAGCAACGCGCCGCCGTCTTTGCCGCCCGAGAGCTTGAGCGAATCGTCAGGGCTGAGCCCGTGGACATGGCCGGCAAACGGCTCAAGCACCAGTTCTGATAGGTAGAATGCGAGGATCGACAGGAAGACGAAGCCGGTGAAGTGGCGCGCCGACGTATCTGACCAAGCCGCTTTCAACGCGGGCTTGAGGCTGGGCTCTGCCGGGGCGGGGACAGCGCCGAGGCCGTCTTCCACGCGCCAGGTGGCGAGCCAGGCCAGCACCATCGCGATCAGCGCCACCACCGGGATCACCGCCAAAAGCCGCTCCACTGAGTAGGGATCCAGCGCGATGCCGGTGCCGATGGAGGCAGCGATCGCCCCAGCGATCAGCATCAGCCACGCGATTGTCGCCGCCGCGCCTTTGTGTTTCGCAGGGGCCGCGGTAGCCAGCAACGCCAGGAACGAGGTGCCTGCAGCGCCGATGCCGAGCCCCACAGCCGCGTAAGCGACAACCCAGGTGAGGATCGCTGCGGTCATATTGGTCTGAGCAATCCAAACGCCGCCCGCCATCGCGACGACCGCCGCGCCAACCAGCGCGATGCCGCCTAGGATGAACGGCGTGCGCCCCCCTTTGCGATCCGATCTGTGGCCCCAAACCGGGCGCGATATCTGCACCCCGTAATGTAGCGCCACCAGCAGCCCCGGCAGCAATTGCGGCAGCGATAGCTCCACGGTCATCAGCCGGTTGAAAAGATTGACCGTCAGCGCTGCCAGCCCGCCAATCGCGGCATTGGCCAGGCAAAGCCGGACGAGACCGCCCCAACCCAACGTCATGACAGCCCCCTGAGCGCAAAGGCTGCGATCATCATTCCCGTGACATACATTATGACCCCCGTCGCATTGTACCAAGGGGCGCGCCCCTTGGGGTCAGTGAGAAGAACGCGCATGGCAAATCCTTGCGCGATCACAAGCGCGGCGATGGCGATGGCGTGCAGTGGCCGGTCCCATACGGCGAGCAACGCGATCACCGCGACTTGCGGCATGACCATGACCAGGCAGGCGACCCGCGCTGCCCGTTCTGGCCCAAGCGTGACCGGAAGCGAGTGCACCCCCGTCTGCCGATCACCCTGCAGTGCTTTGAAATCGTTGAGTGTCATGATGCCGTGCGCACCGATCCCGTAGAGCAATGCGACCGCGATCACGCGCGGCTCGGGCGCGCCCGCACTCAGCACCGCGGCGCCGGTAATCCAGGGCAGGCTCTCATAGCTCAAGCCTACCAGGCCCGGCCCAAAGACACCTGAGCGTTTGAGCCGCACCGGTTCTGCCGAATAGGCCCAAGCGGCGGCGACCCCTACAAGCGTGGCGCCAAACCCCCAAGGCCCCAGCTGCCAGCCGACTGCCAAGGCCAGCAGGCTCATCGCCAGCGCGATCCAAAGCCCCCAACGGCCAGGGATTGCGCCGGATGGGATGGGCCGTTCGGGCTCGTTAATCGCATCGACATGACGGTCGCACCAATCATTGGCGGCTTGGCTCATCCCGCAAACGATAGGGCCTGCCAAGACCAGCCCGACCAAAACCAACCAGGGCGCCGAGGCTATCGGCACCCCCGACGCTACGACGCCGCATAGATAGGCCCAAACCGGCGGAAACCATGTGATCGGCTTGATCAGTGTTAACACCGCGCGCGGCTGAGGAACCCGACGCGTCGCATCGATGTCAAAAGTGACACTCATGGTGTCAATTAAACTATACACTCTCGAATTGATAAAGAGGTTTTTCAAAACCCCGGAAAGGCGGCGCCTGACCTGTTAGCCAGGTTTATGGGCGACGAAATCTATCAATGCCGCCATGCCGTTATGCCCCGCGCCAGAATGGATCTCGGCGTCGTAATCGGCTTCATGGGCTATGCTATAGCTGGGGAAGGCCTCGCGCAGCAGCGGCAGAGTGTACATGTTTTCGGCATGGGGCGGGCCACCAGACCCGTACTCGACTTGCCGCGGCGCAAAACCATGGAGCATGAGCGTACCGCCAGGCCGCAAGGCTCGATCAAGCCCTTGAAAGACAACGGCGCGTTCCTTGGGTGGCAGGAACTGAAAGAACACGCCGAGGACGACATCGTATTGCGCCGCATCCCAAGGCCAGCTCATCACATCGCCATGGTTGAACGCGACGATCACCCCGCGCTCGGCCGCGAATGTCTGCGCCTTCTCGATTGCCACGCGGGAGGCATCCATCGCAGTGACATCGGCGCCCTGCTCTGCCAGCCAGACCGAGTTGCGCCCCTCGCCATCCGCGATTGAGAGCACGCGAGACCGCTCGGGAAGCGACCCGGCATTTTTTGTCACAAACGGCGCAGGCTCGGTGCCGTACAAAAACCCCTCGCCCGCGAATCGCTCATCCCAGTTTGGAGTGCTCATCGCTCAAGCTCCTGGCGCCACGAATAGCGCGGCTCAAACCCCAAAAGCCGCTTTGCCTTGTCGATAGAGTAGAAGGTCTCATATTCGCCCATCTCGCGCGTCACCGGCACCCCTTGGTAGAATGCATCGATGAGCTGGGCGGTAGTGCAATCAACCGAGTGATCGTTATTGGCGACATTGAAAACCTCATATCCCAATCCGTCCACAGCCAGGCAGCGGGCGACGCATTGGCCCAGATCGCGCGCATCGATATAGGCGAAGATGTTGCGACGCCGCACGTCGGGTTGGGCGATATAACCCGGAAAATCCCGCGCGTATTCATGGGGTTCGATCACGTTGTTGATGCGCAGACCGTAGATGTCGGCGCCGGATCGGGCTTGAAAACTGCGCGCCGTCACCTCGTTGACCACCTTGGACATGGCATAGCTGTCCTGCGGGATGGTGGGATGCGCTTCGTCAATCGGCAGGTAATCGGGCTTTTTCTCGCCATCCCAAAAGCAGATGCCGTAGGTCGTCTCGGAACTGGCGAACACGATCTTGCGCACACCGGCGCGCAAGGCGGCATCGATCACATTGTAGGTGCCTTGAGTGTTGACGCGGTAGCAGGTGCTGTCTGCGGTGATCAGGATGCGCGCGACTGCGGCGAAGTGGACCACCGCGTCAAAGCCGGGCACCCCGTCGCCAGGCTCCAATTCATCGAATCCGGCATAGCTGCGCATCACATCGGCCATCTCGCCCGCATCGGTGATGTCAGCAATGCGGTTATCGACGCCGGGATGGTCAAGCGGCACTTTATCGACATTCAGGACGCGGTGACCCTCGCCCAACAGGTAAGGAATGACGTGGCGCCCCGCTTTGCCGCTACCACCGGTGAATAGAATACGCATGCGCCTGGACCCTGCTGATCGCTGCGGGTCGGATAGCAGACCCGCCGGGGGGAGTTAACCCCGGCGCGCGGTGGGGCGGCTCCAGGTCTTAGCTCCAGGTCTTAGCGCGTGCGCGCCCCGGCATAGCCCGCGCCTTGCACCGCATTGAGCCCGGTTTGCAGCGCGATGGAGCTGTTGAACGGCCCCGCCAGTACGATCAGGTAGGGTTTGCCCTTATGCGTGGCGCGCCCAAGGTGCACCGGCAGGCCCAGCGCCTTAATGCGAGCAGCCGATGCGCGGGCCTTTGCGTCGGTGGTGAAAAGACCCACTTGCACGAAGCGATGGCCTTCTTTGACGCTAGAAAATTCAGGCTTTACGGCCGGTACAGTCGACGGAGGCTCGACGCCTTTGGAAGAGATGACATAGCCGTCACCAGGCCCGGGCACGCCGTAGCCGTAATAGGTGCCGCCGCCGCGTGGAAAGAAGCCGTAGCCACCGTTGGTTAAGATGTATTCCCGCTCAGCGGTAGGAACGCCGTTCACCACCACATACCGCTCGGTGTTGCGCCGAACCAACCGACGCGGCACGCCATCAGTCCACACCAGCCGCATCTGAATGTTGCCCTCTTCGGTCACCGGGCCACGATACGTGTTGAAGCGCCCATCATCGAAAGCCGCGCGGTAACCCGGCGGTGGCGCGATCACTGGCGGCTTTGAGATAACGATCCCGTAGCCCGGCTGATAGGCCCCCGCATATCCTTCGTAATAGGGCGATTCCGCCTGCGGCCCGCAGCGCACTGGGCCACGATCATTGGCGACATAGCGCTGCCCCAGCACCGACAGGTTCGGACAGGGTGAAATCGATGTGCCCGGCGGCGGCCCTGCGTAAGTAGGCGGCGGCGAGTATGGCGGATACAGGTATTCAGGCTCGGGTGACGGCTGGTAGGTCACTGAACGCACCGGCGGCGGCGGGGGCGCCAGCACCGCAATATCAGGCGATGGCGGCAGTACCACGCCGTCGGGCGTGGGTACTGGCTTGGCATCGGCGAAAGTGGGCGTCGCGCCGCAAACCACATTACGCTGCCGGTCCACCCTAGGGACCCAGGTCGTCGCGCCGTCGACACCAGCGCGGATGAAAATGCATCCCTGGCTATCCACGTATTGGGTGCCCGAGAAACTGCTCGGTGGCGTCTCAGCAGGGCCGCTGACATCGCGCAAGCTCTGCGCCATGCTGGCAGAAGCAAACGACAGGGTTAGGCCGGCAGCCAGCGCCGCGAAGGATATGTGCATTGTGTCCCCCAACACGTTGGTGAGGGTGAAACGTGCACGATTCGTACAATTCGGTAAAGGGCTGAGAAATTACTTGGTGCCGAACATTCGGTCGCCCGCATCGCCAAGACCGGGCATTATATACCCGATTTCATTGATCTTTTCGTCAATCGAGGCGGTTACAATCGGCACATCCGGGTGCGCCTCCTGCATTCGCTTTATTCCCTCAGGTGCGGCCAAAAGGCATAGAAATCGAATATCGTTCGCGCCTGCGCCCTTTAACAGGTCAATCGCCGCGGCCGAGGAATTGCCTGTGGCGAGCATCGGATCAACGGCGATGACCAAGCGTTCATGAAGGCGATCAGGCACTTTGAAGTAGTATTGCACCGGTTGCAGCGTGGCCTCGTCGCGGTAAAGCCCGACAAAGCCTACCCGCGCGGCGGGGATCAGATCGAGAATCCCGTCGAGCAACCCGTTTCCTGCCCGCAGGATCGACACCAGCGCCAGCTTCTTGCCCTCGATCACGGGCGCTTCCATCGGCACCAGCGGCGTCTCGATTGCGCGGGTCGTCATCGGCAGCTTGCGCGTCACCTCATAGGCCAGCAACAGGCTGATCTCGCGTAAAAGCTGGCGGAACAGCGCGGTCGAGGTGGTCTTGTCGCGCATGATCGACAATTTGTGCTGCACCAGGGGGTGGGTCACGACAGTGAGATGTTCATCCATCACGGTTGCTCCAGGCGATCTATGATCTTCTTGCGCGTCTCGGCATCGCAAAACGCTGCTTCTATCGCGGTTTTTGCCACGGCCTGAAAGTCGCTTTGGCCCCATCCGAAGGTTTCCGCAAGATTTGCATAATCCGATGTCATGGTGATCGCAAAAAACGGCGGATCATCGGTCGAAACCGTGACGGGCACACCTGCTTGGCGAAGTCGATCGATCGGATGCGCGGCCCAGGTCTCATAAACGCCCAGCACCACGTTCGACCCCGGGCAGCATTCTAGCACCACCCCCTCCTCCGCCAGCCGCGCCACCAAGGCAGCATCGTCAATCGCCTGAACGCCGTGGCCGATCCGCGCGGGGCGCAGCGCGTCCAGAGCATCGCGCACGCTTGCCGCACCGCCCCATTCCCCCGCATGCACGGTTATTCCGAGCCCCGCGTCGCGCGCGATGTCAAAAGCCCGAACGAAATCGCGCGGCGCGTGCTGCAACTCATCGCCCGCCATGCCGAAGCCTACCAGCCAATCACCCGCAGTGGCCGCAGCGCATCGGGCCACCTCAATAGCCGGTTCAGGACCGAGATGGCGCAGGCAGGTGGCGATGCCGCGCAGCGTGGTGCCAAAGCGCGCCTCCCCCTCGCGTGAAGCCTGTTGCATGGCCGCCAGATACTCGCGCCACGCGCCGATATCCCGCCCACCGCAGAAATCCGGGCTTACAAAGGTCTCGGTATAGACCACGCCGTGCGACGCGCTTTTTTGCATCACCTCTAGCGTCAGGCGGTAGAAATCCTCAGGCGTCTGCAGCGCGCGGCAAGCGGTCTCGTAGACCTCGAGAAAGTGCCAGAAATCCCGGTAAAGATAGCCGCCCTCGCCATCGAAGATGCTGGATAAGTCTAAGCTCTTCTCTCGCGCCAACGCCGCAATAAAGCGTGGTGGCGCGGCGCCTTCGAGATGCAGGTGCAACTCCACCTTTGGCACGGATCGCCAGGTCATAAAAAGCTGCGCCCTGGGCCCGACGACGGCACCTGTAAGTGCGCAGCCACCGAAGCAGCGACATCGACGAAAGCCACCTCGCCAATCGCCCGCTCACCGAGCCCATAGCCCAAAACAGGTACCCGCTCACGGGTGTGGTCAGTGCCACGCCATGTAGGGTCGTTGCCGTGGTCGGCGGTGAAAAGCGCCAGATCGCCGGGCCGCATTTTGTTGAAGAAATCCGGCAATCGCGCGTCGAACCATTCGAGCGCGCGCGCATAACCCGATACATCACGACGATGGCCATAAAGGCTATCGAACTCAACAAAATTTGCAAAAACCAGCGCGCCGTCCACAGCATCTACCGCCACGTCAGTTAGATGTTCAAAAAGCTGCAAATCCGGGCCCTTACGCACGTCATCAATCCCCTGCATCGAGAAGATGTCCCCGATTTTACCCACAGCATGAACCGGCTGCCCCGCTTCGTGTACCCAATCGCAAAGCGTCGGCGCGGGCGGCGCAATCGCCACGTCACGGCGGTTAGCGGTGCGGGCGAAATCGGCCACGCTTTCACCGACGAAAGGCCGCGCGATAACCCGGCCGACCTTCATGGCGTGCAACGTCTTCGCCAGCTCGGTGCACATCCGGTAGAGCCGCTCCAGCCCGAAATGCTGCTCATGCGCGGCGATCTGGAACACGCTGTCGACGGAGGTGTAGCAAATCGGCCAGCCGGTCCGGAGGTGTTCTTCCCCGAGCCGGTCGATAATCTCGGTACCCGACGCGTGGCAATTGCCCAAGATCCCGTCGGTCCCGGCACAGCGCGCGGCTTCGGCGACCAAATCGGTGTCGAACGGCGCTGGCGTATCCACAGGAAAAGTGTGCCATTCCCACGGCACCGGCACGCCTGCCAATTCCCAATGGCCTGAAGGGGTGTCTTTGCCGCGCGAAACCTCGGTGGCGCAGCCCCAAAGCCCCTGCGCCTGACCCATTGGCAAGCCTGGCGCTTTCGCCCCGCTCGCTTGAGCGATTGCGTCGCCCAGCCCCAGCGCCGCGAGGTTAGGCATATTGAGCGGCCCGCTGCGCCCTTCTTCCGCGCGCCCGTCAGCGCAGGCTTGCGCGATATGGGCCAAGGTATTGGCGCCCTCATCGCCGAAAGAAGCCGCGTCCGGCGCGCCGCCACACCCCACTGAATCCATCACGATCAGAAACGCCCGCCCCATCAGCGCACGCTGCGATAGACACTCGGCGGTGGCTCATAGCGCAGCACCGGGTTCTCATCAGTGATGGTAAAGGCGCTTTGAAGCGCAAGTGCCGCGGCGTCGGCCTCACTATCGTCGCGGCCATGGACCAAGGCCAGCGTCGCGCCGCGGTCCACCGGGTCGCCCAGCATCGCGATATCAGACAGGCCCACGGAGGGATCAATCCGGTCATCCGAGCGTAACCGCCCGCCACCCAGTTGCACCACCGCCTCACCAAGCGCGCGGCCATCGATACCCGTGAGCACACCCGCGCGAGGCGCATCGACAGTGGCATACGCCTGCGCCGCGGGAAGCCGGTCGCGCCAGCGCTCTACAAAATCCGTCGGGCCGCCCATCGCGGATACCATGCGGCCAAAGCGTTCGGCGGCAGCACCGTTGGCAACTGTGTCCAGCACCATATCGGCGCCATCTTGGCGGGTATCGGCGAGCCCGGCGAGACGCAAAAGCTCGCCGCCCAGATCAGAGGCGATATCGCTGATCAACGAGGCGGTGTCGCCTTCGGTCAGGGCCTGCATCACCTCCATCACTTCAAGCGCATTGCCGATCGACGGCACGCAGGGCTGGTTCATATCGGTGATCAGCGCGGCTGTGGGGCATCCCGCCTCATGCCCCGTGCGCACCAGCGACTCGGCTAAGGCTTCGGCCTCCTCCATCGTGGCCATGAACGCGCCGGTGCCCACTTTGACATCGAGCACAAGCGCGTCGAGCCCGGCGGCGAGCTTTTTCGACAAGATCGATGCGGTGATCAGATCGAGCGACTCGACGCAGGCGGTGACGTCACGCACCGCGTAGAGTCGCCGATCCGCGGGTGCCATTTGCTCTGAGGCGGCCACAATCGCGCAGCCTGCCGCATCGACCACCTCGCGGAACTCAACCTCGGGCAATTCGGTTGAGAGACCCGGGATCGCCTCGAGCTTATCGAGCGTGCCGCCAGTATGGCCAAGGCCGCGTCCCGACACCATCGGCACGAAGGCACCGAGCGAAGCCAGCGCGGGGGCGAGCAACAGCGACAGGCAATCGCCAACGCCGCCCGTGGAATGCTTATCGAGTACCGGGCCCGGCAGGTCCCACTCCATCACCGTGCCGCTATCCCGCATCGCCAGCGTCAGCGCCACCCGCCCAGCCTCGCTCAGCGGGTTTTGACAGATCGCCATGGCAAAGGCACCGGCCTGCGCATCTTCGACAAAACCGCTGGCGAGGCCGTGGGCAAACCATTGCAGCGCATCAGCGTTTGGCTCGGCGCCGCGGCGTAGTTGCCCCAAAATTTCACGGGCATCCACAGCGCGCCTCTAATCTTGGCCCATCGAGGCAGCGCCGAACGCGCCCGGTAGCAGCGCTTCAATCGGCATTTCAATCTCCTCACCACTTAGGGTGGCCATGGTCAAAACCGCGCCGGGGATGGCAAACTCCATCAGCTTTTGGCGGCACCCCCCGCAGGGCGGCACGGGCGCAGGCGCATCTGCGATCACCGCAACCGCGGCAATCTTGCGCGCGCCGCCTGCAACCATCGCCGCGATCGCGCCCGCCTCAGCGCAGGTGCCTTCGGGGTAGGCCGCGTTTTCGACATTGCAGCCAACGAAGACGGTCCCGTCCGGGGTGGACAGCGCGGCCCCCACCTGAAACCCAGAATAGGGGGCGTAGGCCATTTCGCGAACTGCCCGCGCGGCGTCCATCAATGTCATCGTGGCCTCCCTCGGCTGTCAGCAAAGTGCGGCGGGTCGCCGGAAAGCGCAAGATCCAAGCGCCAAGTTCTAGCTTTCGCCGACGTCGCCGTGCAGTATCGGCGAACACCTTGTCCAGAGATACGGAAATGACCGACGAGCACCGCGAAGCCTTCCGCCAGAATGCCCTGTCTTATCACGAATCCCCGAAACCCGGAAAACTCGAAGTGCGCGCCACCAAGCCTCTCGCAAACGGGAGAGACTTGGCGCTGGCCTATTCGCCGGGCGTGGCCGAGGCGTGTCTGGAGATCAAAGCCGATGCGGCGGCGGCTTCACGCTACACGGCGCGCGGCAATCTGGTGGCGGTGGTCTCCAACGGCTCGGCTGTGTTGGGCCTAGGTAATATCGGCGGGCTCGCCTCAAAGCCGGTGATGGAAGGCAAGGCCGTCCTGTTCAAGAAGTTCTCCAACATCGATTGCTTCGACATCGAGTTGAATGAGCCCGACCCGGAAAAGCTGGCCGATATCATCTGCGCGCTTGAGCCCACCTTTGGCGCGATCAACCTCGAAGACATCAAAGCGCCGGATTGCTTTATCGTCGAAAAGCGCTGCCAAGAGCGGATGAACATCCCGGTGTTTCACGATGATCAGCACGGCACCGCCATCGTGGTGGGGGCGGCAGCGACCAATGCGCTGCATGTGGCTGGCAAGCGATTTGAAGATATCAAGATTGTCTCTACCGGCGGTGGCGCGGCAGGCATCGCGTGCCTCAATATGCTGCTTAAGCTGGGGGTGCGGCGCGAGAATGTCTGGCTTTGCGACATCCACGGGCTGGTTCACGAGGGCCGCGAGGTGGATATGACGCCGCAAAAAGCGGCCTATGCCCAACCGGGCGGCGCACAGAGCCTGGCCGACGTGATCGCGGGCGCGGATCTTTTTCTCGGGCTCTCCGGCCCCGATGTGCTCAAAGCCGACATGGTCGAGCGGATGGCCGAGCGGCCGATTGTTTTCGCGCTGGCCAATCCGGTCCCCGAGATACAACCCGACGAGGTGCGCGCCGTTAGCCCCGATGCGATCATCGCCACGGGCCGGTCCGATTACCCCAATCAGGTCAATAACGTGCTGTGCTTTCCGTTTATCTTTCGCGGTGCGCTGGATGTTGGCGCGACTGAGATCAATGACGCGATGCAACTGGCCTGTATCGAGGGCATCGCCGCCTTGGCCCGGGCTACCACATCGGCCGAGGCAGCGGCGGCGTATCAGGGTGAGCAGCTTAGCTTCGGCGCCGATTACCTGATCCCAAAACCGTTTGACCCGCGTCTGATCGGCGTTGTCGCCTCCGCTGTGGCGCGTGCCGCGATGGAGACCGGCGTCGCCACGCGCCCGCTCGACGATTTGGACACCTACCGGCGTAAGCTCGACGGGTCGGTGTTCCGCTCGGCGCTGATCATGCGGCCTGTGTTTCAAGCCGCGGCAACCGCTGAGCGCCGCATCGTGTTTGCCGAGGGCGAGGATGAGCGGGTGTTACGCGCCGCCAATGCGATGATTGAGGAGACGACCGACACGCCGATTTTGATCGGCCGCCCGGACGTCGTGACCGCGCGGTGTGAGCGCGCCGGTTTGCCGATCCGACCGGGCAGCCATTTTGATTTGGTAAACCCCGAAAACGATCCGCGTTACCGCGAATACTGGGAGACCTATCACGAGATCATGGCGCGGCGCGGCGTAACGCCCGACATCGCCCGCGCGATCATGCGCACCAACACAACTGCGATCGGCGCCGTCATGGTGCATCGCGGTGAGGCCGATAGCGTCATCTGCGGCACATTCGGTCAGTTCGGCTGGCATCTGGGCTACGTCAAACAGGTGCTCGCCGATGACGCGCTCCACCCTGTTGGGGCTTTGTCGCTGATGATCCTGCAAGATGGGCCGCTCTTTATTGCCGACACGCAGGTTAACGAAGAGCCCCGCGCCGAGGATATCGTGGAGACCGTTGTCGGCGCAGCGCGGCATGTGCGCCGTTTCGGGATCGAGCCCAAGATCGCGCTGTGCTCGCATTCGCAATTCGGCAATCTGAACAGCGACAGCGGGTTGCGCATGCGCGCCGCGCTTAAAATCCTGGCCAAGATGGACCTCGATTTCGCCTATGACGGCGAGATGCATGTGGACAGCGCGCTGGACGAAGTGCTGCGCGACCGGCTGTTGCCGGGGGCCCGGTTTCGTGGCGCGGCTAATGTGGTAATCTTCGGTTTCGCCGACGCCGCCAGCGCAGTGCGCAATGTGCTCAAGATCAAAGCAGGCGGGCTTGAGGTTGGCCCGATCCTGATGGGCATGGGCAACCGCGCCCATGTGGTAACGCCTTCGATCACGGCGCGCGGCTTGCTCAATATGTCGGCCATCGCCGGGACGCCGGTGGCGCATTACGGCTAGGCATTTGCCGATCTAGCCCTTGTCAGCACCCTCGATCCTGGGGCTTTATCGCCCAGCCGATCCTATGCGACAGGAGATTGCCCGATGCTGACCACCGATGAGATACTGCGCCAGGACGATCACCTGATCCAATCCTTCGCCGACCTGAACGCCTTGAAACAGCAAGGCGCGCGCACGGTGATCAGCCGCGCCGAGGGGCCTTACGTTTACGACAATGATGGACAGCGGCTGATCGACGGCATTGGTGGGCTCTGGTGCGTCAATATCGGGCATGGCCGCGAAGAAATGGTGCAAGCCATTGCCGAGCAATTGCGCACGCTCGACTTCTACTCGACCTTCTACAACTTCACGCATCCCAAAGCCGCCGCGCTCGCGGCGAAAATCGCCGAGTTGGCGCCGGGCCATCTCAACAGCGTGCACTTCGCCAATTCCGGTTCCGTCGCCAATGACAGCGCGATCCGCATTTTGCACCACATGAATATCCGCCTGGGGCGGCCGGAAAAGAAGATCGTGCTATCGCGGATGGGTGCCTATCACGGCGCTACTTATCTGGCGATGGCGATGACGACGCCGCTTTACGCGGACGGTTGGCATGCCGCCCATGACATCGTGCACCACCTGCGTTCGGTGCATCATTGGCGCGAGGCTGGCGAGATGAGCGAGGCTGAGTTCCTCGACGTCTTGATCGCCGATATGAAAGCCGAGATCGAACGCCTGGGCGCCGAGAACATCTGCGCCTTTATTGCCGAGCCGATCCAGGGTGCTGGCGGCGTGATCACCGCGCCCAAGGGCTATCACAAGCGCGCCTGGGATCTGTGCCAGGCCTATGACATCAAATACGTGGCCGATGAGGTGGTTACTGCGTTCGGCCGCCTCGGTCACATGTTTGCCTCCGAAGATGTGTTCGGCATGGTGCCCGACATTCTGACCACTGCCAAAGGGCTCACTTCTGGCTATCAGCCGCTGGCAGCGACGATCGTCTCCGATGAGATCCATGAGGTTATCACCGGGCCGGACGGGCTGTTTCTGCACGGCATGACCTATTCGGGCCACCCGGCGGCAGCGGCTGCAGGCTTGACCAACATCGCCATTATGGAGCGCGAGGGCATCCCCGAACGGGTGCAGAGCACCGGCGCTCGGTTTGAGGCAGCCCTGCGCGGGTTGAGCGATATCGAAATGGTCGGCGAAGTGCGGGGCAGCCATTTCATGATGGGACTTGAATTCGTGAAAGATCGTACCACCAAGGAAAGCCTGCCGCCCGAGGCGCAGGTGGCCCTCAACATCGCCCGCGCCTGCCAGAAGCGCGGCTTGATTGTGCGTCCCTTGGGCAATGTGGCCATCCTGTCGCCGACGCTGATCATGGATGAGCCGATGATCGACGAGATCGAGGGCATTTTGCGCGAATCGATCCTTGAGGTGCAGGCCGGCCTCGCGCTGTAGCCCGCCCGATAACTTGGCCTGCGCAACGTGACCGAGACCCTGCGACTGCTCGACCGCCTGATTGCCTTTGAAACGGTGAGCGCGCAGTCAAACCTGGCGCTGATCGACTTCGTCAGCGGGTATCTGAGCGAGCGGGGATTTCACCTCACCCGGCTGGCTGACACCTCGGGCGAGAAGGCCGGGCTCTTTGCCACCACCAAGCCTGGCGATGGCGGCGTGCTTTTGTCGGCCCATAGCGATGTCGTTCCGGCCAGCGGCCAAGCTTGGACCCGACCGCCGTTTCAGCTTACCCGCGACGCAGACCGGGTTTTCGGCCGCGGCACCACCGATATGAAGGGCTATCTCGCCGCGATGTTGGCCGCAGCAGATCGGGCTTCGCGGCAAAAGCTGAGCGCGCCGCTCGCGCTCGCGATCTCCTACGACGAGGAGGTGGGCTGCCTCGGTATCGCGCAGATGATCGACCATATGATCCCAGCCATCGGCCGCCCACGCCTGGCGATAATCGGCGAACCCACCGAAATGGCCGTCGCGGTGGGTCACAAAGGCAAGGTGGCGTTGCAAGCCAATTGCCGCGGCATTGGGGGACATTCCGCCCTTGCGCCCCGTTTCGTCAACGCGCTGCACATTGCGGCAGATTTTGTCGCGGGGCTAAGGGCGATGCAGGATGCATTGGCGGGCGGGCCCTGCGACCCCGGCTATGATGTGCCCTATTCCACCCTCCATGTCGGGCGTCTGAGCGGGGGTGCCGCGCTCAACATCGTGCCCGACAGCGCTGAGCTTTTGTTTGAGGCGCGGGTGTTGCCGGGCGAAGACATCGCCGCACTGCTGATGCAGATCGAGGCGCTGGCGCAACGCGTGTCCGAGCCATACCGCAACGGCGGCGCCCCCGTCGGGATCCAGCTGCGCGAGATGAACCGCTATCCGGGCCTCGACACCGCCCCTGACGCAGCATTCGTGGGCGCGGTTCAGGGCTGGGCGCAGCAGAGCGGCACCACCAAAGTTGCCTTCGGTACTGAGGCGGGCTTTTTCGATCAACTCGGCATTCCGAGTGTCGTGTGCGGGCCAGGCTCGATGGCGAGCGACGGGCACAAACCCGATGAATCCCTGGCGCTTGCCCAATTGGCCGCTTGCGACGCGATGATGGACCGGTTGCTTCAGCACTTGGCCTAGAACCGCGCCCTTGCACCCCGTCACGATGACAGGCTACACAATCGGCTAGTTTAGTGAGTGGATGGTTCTATGCGTGCGTTCTCCATGCTGCCCGGGGTCTTGACCCTTTTTCTATGCCTGCTCGCGCCGGTGCGCGCCCAGGCGAACTTCACCATGATTGAGTTTTGCAACACCGGTCAGCGCCCTGTGCTGGTCACCGTCTACGAGCACGGCGGCGGGATTTTCTCCAGCGCGTTTTCCGAAGGCTGGTACAAGCTGACGCGCAGCAGCGGCTGCTTGAAAGAGACCATCAGCGCGTATGAGCGGCGTGCCTATACCTTTGCCGCGCTCGATGAGGCGGGAAACCTGGTGGCGCTGCCTTTTGAGTTCTCGGGTCGAAGTCAGTGGTTCAGCGGGCAAATCGACAGCATTTGCGTGCCGGTTCAGCGCGACCCCGAACGCTTTACCAATGCCAGCCGGATAACACCGCCCTGTGCCGTGGGTTGGGTTGCCCTGCCTGTGGCGCGCAACATCCGCGGCGGCAATATGGGTGAGACCTTTACCCATAACGTTGCGGTGCCGTCCCGACTGCCCGCGCCGCATCCGGGCTATAAGGCCGCTTGGGAGGCCGCTTTCGGCAAGCCCGACACCAAGCCACCCGCACCCAAGCCCGACACGTCGAGCGCGGGGGTGTTCAATCTCGACGCGCCTGTTCGCCCGGATGGCACCTGCTACGCGTCCCGCAGTGACGGCTCGTGCAATGGTTTTGGCTTTCCAAAAAAGTGGGTCGGCATCCCCAAGGCGCTCTACAAAATAGCCGAAGGCAATCGCCGGATGGCTTTCGTTTACGCCAAAAACCTCAACGAAGCCGCCGAGGCCGACTTCCGGAATGTCGGCGGCCTCCTTCTGTCACCCGACGATTATTTACTGGCGCGGATCCGAGACGACTTCGTGATGAAAGACCGTCTTTCAGACCGGGAGAAAGCGCAAATGAAAGACGCTGCCGCCCTGCTCCTGCAATTCTTCGAGGACTACAAATAGCCTCGACTACCGGTCAGCGACGGCTTGGGAATGCCTGCTGTGGGTCGTAATCGGCGAAGCTCGACAGATTTTGCCCATTGCATTCCGCCTGCCAGCGCGAGCCCGCCTGCACCGCAGTGACGATTGGGAAACGCGCGCGCAGGTCTTGAACCCTGGGCGTCTCCTCCGCCGCGATTGCCACGAGACCGGCAACGACGCCTTGCTGACGGGTCACCAGTCGGATTGCCCCATCCATCGTGCCGCCGGTCTCGACCCATTGGTCCACGAGCAGCACCCGCGTGCCAGGGGCAAAAGCAGGCCGCCGCATCTCCATGTCCTGGGTGCGGCCCGAATAGTTGGAAAAGCTGACGCGGTCTGTTTCCACACACAACTTGTCCGCCTTGCGAATGGGGAGAAACCCGCGATCACAGCGGGCGGCCAGGGCTGCGCCAAGCACGAAGCCCATCGCGTCGAGCCCGGCCACGACATCGAATGTCAGCGGCGCGAGATCGGCGCATAGATCATCGAGCAAATCGCGAAACGCGGCTTCGTTGATGTAAATCGACGTGGGGTCGAGCCAGGCGAACTCCGTGCCCTTGGTGTTGGGCGCCATCAGCCGCAAATACCACCGATCATCTCTCGGCCCCTTGGCGTCACTGCTGCTCATGCACTGTCCCCTCTGTCACGCGCCACATCCAAAAGCGCCCGCAAGCGCGCCGCGTCAATGTTGTAGAAATCACCCGGATGGTTGATGCCTGTCGCCACCATCAGGCAGTCGACCGCTCGGTAGCGTGCGGCATTGTCGGGCGTGACGCCGGAAGCCAAAGCAAGCGCGGTGTCGCCGAGTGCGGCGCGAAACGTCGCGATCTTCGCATCATCCGCCTCAGCGCCGGTGGCGACGCCCGATGTGGTCACCACATCCATCCACGCAGAGGCGCGCGCCGCTGCAACACCGAGGTCCGCATCCGCGACAGGGCGCTGCTTTTTAAACGCTGTCCCACCGAAATAGAGCCCGCCCCAGCCGTCCCGCGCAGCGGCAATCGCAGCCGCCTCAGGCTGATCCACCTGCCGCTCGTCAATGCGGGCATCATCGGCCCAATAGGCCTGTATCGGACAGCCCTCGCCCGCGAGCGTCGCCAGCATCGGAAACGCCTCGCGCCCAGTGACAGCGAGGAAGTTCACGCCGAGCCAAGCTTCAGGCCGCGCAGCCCGTACTGCCCGCAGGATATCGAGGAAGGGCGGCACGCCAAAATCGTGGTTGATCAAGAACACACCCGGCGCGCCCGCCTCCAGCGCAGTGTCGAGATTGCGCAGGGTATCGTCGGTCGTCAGAACATGGATCACCGGCAAAACCACCTGGCCTGTGACAGCAAAAGTCGCGCGTATCTCTTTGCGGTCCATCCCTCACCTGATGTTAAAAATTGGTGCGCTGCGGGCAATAATGGCGATGAGCCCCCTTGCCGGCCAGCGTCCCGTCTGGCGCCTGATATGTAAATGGGCAACGCCGCCTACAGACATGATTTGCACGGAGAGGGAGTGTGGGGATGACGAAATAGCGGACGAGTGGCTTAATCAAGCGGAGCTTTTGAAGGCGTCGGTGGCGCTGTCGGCGCCGTTTGTAAACCGCGCCTGGGCGGAAACCGTTGAGCTGACGCTGCTGGGCTGGTTCGGAACCGCCGAGCCCGACATGGTTGCCGAGTTCGAGGAAGCCATTAACGCTTAATTCGTGCCGAAATACGATGCCGGCGGCGACAATATGCTGGCCGCTCTGGCGCAAATGCTCGCCTATCCCGGACATTGCGTGATTAAAACAGGGCGCGCGCTGCTCAACGAGGTCGACCCAGGAGAGGCAGCGCCTTCGCACCAAGTGGACGGTGACGCCCAAGACCCGATCACGCTGATCAGCGCTGGCCGCATCAATTGTCGCGACGTTCCTGTGCAGCAGACGCTCGAAAACTGGAATGACCTTTGGTCGGAATACAAGAACGCTTGAGGCGTGACGTGCTCCCCCGCCCCGGACTTGATCCGGGCCCCACGCCTCCCCGGACTTGATCCGGGGCCTCAAGCCCCCCTGGACGTGATCCCGGGCTTCACGCCTCCCCGGACTTGATCCGGGGCCTCACGCCCAACCCGAACGTGATCCCTAGCCTCACGCCCGCCCCGGACGTGATTCGGGGCCTCAGGTTTCCACGTTCCACTAGGCCCCGGATCAAGTCCGGGGCGGGCATGTATTGGCCGCGGAGTGGAACCTTGCGGCCCGCGAGTGGCACGCTGGCGGCTGGTGGAGCAATGGCTGGAGACCACCCTGGCGACCCGCGATGTGTGGTTTGCCCCGCTTGCGGCGATTGCCGACCATCTCGACAGCGTCACGTCACCGCGCACCGATACACTGCCCTACTACAGCGGGCCGCAGAGGTGACGCAGAATAAGATGCTGTTAGAGGGCGGCGAAGAGATCATCGCTGACGACCCGGTTTACATCGCGCTCACGCCCCGGCTCATAGACGAAAAGCCCGGCCTTTTGGACGATGACAAAGCCAAGGCATATCGCGTGCCCATGATCAGCGGCGCGCCTGAGAGGGCCGATGAACAGATCGGTGACGATGTGGTGGTGCCGGCCCGCGCGTCTGCTCAAAAAACAGCAGATTTTGCCCAGTTCACCAAAACCGAGGTTGAAAATATTTGCAAATCCGCCGCTTAGCAGCGCACTCTCACGCGGGTGGCAAACGGGGTAGGGGCTGACCGGGATGCTGAAAAACACCGAACCTGCGGTTGCGATTGACGCGGTGCGCAAAGCGTTCGGTGCCTTTGTGGCGTTGGACAATGTCAGCTTCGATATCGCCGATAATGAGTTCTTTACTTTGTTAGGGCCGTCGGGATGCGGCAAGACCACGCTTTTGCGGCTGATCGCGGGGTTTGAAGAGCCCAGTGCGGGGCGCATTTTTCTCTACGGCGATGAGATTGAGCAGCTTCCCCCCAACAAACGACCGGTGAACACTGTTTTTCAGAACTACGCCCTGTTTCCCCATATGGGCGTCACCGAAAACATTGGCTTTGGGCTCAAGATGCTGGGCTGGGACGCGGCGACGATTGATGCGCGCGTTGCCGAAATGGTGGAAACGGTGCGCTTGCAGGAATTTGTGTCGCGCAAGCCCAGCCAGATGTCAGGCGGTCAGCAACAGCGCGTGGCGCTCGCCCGCGCAATGGCGCCGCGGCCGAAGGTCTTGCTTCTTGATGAGCCGCTATCGGCGCTCGACCTCAAACTGCGTCAGGGCATGCGCGAAGAGCTAAAGCGGTTGCAAAAAGAGACCGGTATTACATTCGTTTTCGTCACCCATGATCAGGAAGAGGCACTGTCGATGTCCGATCGGATCGCGGTGATGTCAGCCGGGCGCGTGCAGCAGGTGGGTGATCCGGGCGCGATCTATGAAGCCCCTGCCAATCGGTTCGTGGCTGATTTCATCGGCGATACCAACTTGATCGATGTGACCGCGGAAGCCGGGGCAAATGATGGCATTGTCGCCTGCCGCTTGCCCAACGGCGCGGTGATTGAGGCGCAAAGCCCCGACGATGTGCGCGCTGGGCAGTCGGGCACGCTCTCAATCCGGCCGGAGCGCTTGATCATCACCGCCCAGGGAAGTGAAACGGGGCTACAAGGCCAGGTCACCAGCGCCACGTATCTAGGGACGGATACGCAATATGAGGTGGCGCTCGGCCAAGATCTGCACCTGCGCGCGCGCCAACAGAACCAATCCGACAGTCTTACCAGGCCCCGCCCCGGCGATACGGTTTCGATCTGTCTTGCCCAAGGCGCCGCGCGGTTTTTGGTGCGCTGATGGCGGCGGCGGCAGGTACAGGACGCACAGTTTCGGCGACCTTCGCGCCCGTACGGCTATGGCTGATGCTGCCGTCTTGGGTGGTGATCGGCTTTTTCCTGGCGCTGCCGGTTTTGTTGATGTTGGTCTACTCATTCCTGACCAAAGAGTTTCGCGGTGGCGTGATCTGGGAGCCGACGCTCACCGCGTATGACCAGTTTTTGTTTGATCGCGGCCTATTCGGCGATGACGCGCCAAGCCTGCAATGGGCGTATATCACGATTTTCGCGCGCTCGATCGCGCAAGCACTTGGCGCCATGTTCTTCTGCCTGCTCGTGGGCTTTCCAACGGCGTTCTACATCGCCACGCGCCCCGACAAGACCAAGGTGATTTGGCTGTTTCTGGTCACGGTACCCTACTGGGTCAATCTGCTGATCCGCACGGTGTCGATGAAGTTTCTGATCCGCGATACAGGGCCTCTGAACGAAGCGTTGCTGGCGCTTGGCGTCATCGATGCGCCGCTGGCCCTGGTCAACACCAATTTCGCGGTGCAACTGGGCCTCTTCTACTCCTATCTGCCGTTCATGGTGCTGCCGATTTACGCGGCGGTCGAACGCTACAATTTCGCCTATTCCGAAGCCGCGGCTGATCTCTACGCACCGAAATGGACGATCCTGCGGTTGATCGTGCTGCCCATCGTCAAGCCGGGGATCATTGCTGGCTGCATCTTGGTGTTCGTGCCCTCGCTCGGCGCTTTTCTCGCCCCTGACCTGCTGGGCGGGGCGAAGACGTTCATGATCGGCTCGCTGATCGAAGAGCAGTTCAAAGGCACCGCGGGCAACTGGCCCTTCGGCGCGGCGTCGTCGATGATCTTGCTGACGATGGTCTTGATCGTGCTGATCTTCTACGCGCGAAGCCAAGCGCGTGAGCAGGTCTGATGCGCGCGGGCTTTAATATCCGGCATTACGGCGGTTTCTACGCGATCACCTGCCTATGCCTTTTTATCCTCTACGCCCCGCTTTTGATCGTGATGATCTACAGCTTTAACGACAGCGCATCGATCACCCGCTGGGACAGCGTGTCGCTGCGCTGGTACCGCGATGTGTTCACCGGGGTTGAGAGCGGCAAGTTTAAACTCGCCGCCTGGAACTCGCTGATCATCGCGATCTCCGCGGCTGTCGTCTCCACGACCATCGCCACCGCGGCGGCCATTGGCATGATCCGTGGCGGCAACTTCTTGGGCAAGTCAGCGTCGTTCGGGCTTATCTCGCTGCCGATCATGGTGCCGGAGATCGTCACAGCGGTGGCCACGCTGATCTTCTTCTCGGCCATCGGCTTCACGCTTGGAACACTGTCGATCCTGGTAGCGCATATCGTGTTTTGCATCCCCTTCGCCTACCTGCCAATCGCCGCCAGGCTTCAGGGCATCGAGGCCAGCTTTGAAGAGGCCGCGCAAGATCTTTACGCCGGACGCTGGGCCACGTTCCGCTATGTATTGATGCCGATCTTGGGCCCCGGCATCGTCTCGGGCTTTTTGTTGGCGTTCATCATCTCACTCGACGACTTCATCATCACCAATTTTGTGAAAGGCTCTGGCGTCGAGACCCTGCCCACGGCAATCTTCGGCGCGGTGAAACAGGGCATCAAACCCAACATCATGGCGCTTTCGACGCTGCTTTTGCTGTTTTCGATACTGCTCGTCACGCTGTCATACGTCATCGGCAAGCGCGGCGACCCAAAAGACCCATAGACGCAACCACCTGGAGGGAAAAATGAAGGTAAAAACACTACTCGGCGCGGCCGTCGCCGCGCTTTTCGCCCATAGCGCCGCCGCCGAAGGCACGCTGTCGATCTACCACTGGTTCGAGTACATTCCGCAAGAGCTGCTCGATAAGTTCACCGAGGAGACCGGGATCGAGGTGACCATGGACACCTACGATTCAAACGAGTCGCTGCTTGCGAACCTCAAAGCGGGCAAGCTGGGCAGCTACGATGTCGCTGTGCCCGGCGATTACATGGTCGCGATCATGAAGAACGAGGGCATGCTCGACACCATTGCCGAGGGCGAACTTGCCAATCGCGGTAACATTCTGCCGCAATGGATGGATGTCGACTTTGACCCCGGGCGGATGCATTCGATCCCGTATCAGTGGGGCTCTACCAGCTTTATGGTCAACCGCGACGTGTTCGACGGCGAGATTAACACCACCGACATCATCTTCAATCCGCCTGAGGCGCTGAAGGGCAAGATCAACGTTCTCGACACGCCCGGGGAGACGCTGACGCTTGCCTCGATCCATCTGGGCATTCCGCAATGCTCGACCGACCGTGACCAACTCCAAGCGCTTGACGAATTGGTGCAATCGGCCAAAGCGGATTGGGCCTCGTTCAACTCGGATGCGGCGAAGGACGTGCTGGTGTCGGGCGATGCCGCTGCTGGCATGATCTGGAACGGCTTTGGCCAGAAGGCGCGGCTTGAGGGGGCCAATGTGGAATACGCCTACCCCAAGGAAGGCTACATCGTTTGGATGGACAATGTGGTGTTGCTCAAAGATGCGCCCAACCGTGAGAATGCGCTGAAGTTCATGGACTTCTTGCTAGAGCCGGAAAACGCGGCGGCGGTGACGAACTTCGCGCGTTACACCGCTGGCGTGGATGGCGTCGGGCCGCTTCTTGACCCCGAGCTTCAAACTTCGCCCGAGCAAAACCCACCGGCCGAGGCGCCCGCTGGCACGTTCGTGCAGGTGTGCGATGAGGAGACGCAGCAGGTCTATGACGCAATCTGGACCCGGCTGAAGCAGTAAAGCCCATCGGGGCCGTCCCGCCTGGGGTGGCCCCATTTCGCCATGAAGCTCGCCCTGTATCAATGCCCCTCACCTGCTGGTGACCTGGACGCTGCTCTGAAGACGATTGAGCGCGCTCTGGGCCAGGCCTGTGACGCGGGTGCTGGTATCTTGGTGATGCCTGAGATGTATCTGCCCGGTTATGTCGCCGCTACTTCGACGCCCCCGCCAGGCTGGGACGATGCGTTGGCGCGGCTGCCACACCTCGCTCGCGCGCACGAAACCGCGCTGGTCATTGGCGCGGCTGAGTACACCGAAAGCGGCGTCTACAACAGCGCCTACGCCTTCAGGCCCGACGGAAGCGACATCGCGCGCTACCGCAAGATCCAACTGTTCGGCCCTGACGAGGCGGCGCTGTATAAACCCGGCGCGTGCTATTGCCTGTTCGAATACGGCGGCACCCGGTTTGGGCTGTTGATCTGCTACGATGTGGAGTTCCCGGAGCATACCCGCGCCCTCGCCCGCGCAGGCGCTCAAGTTCTGCTGGTCCCCACTGCCAACATGATGCCGTTTGAGACGGTTAACCAATTCATCGTTCCAGCCCGCGCAGCCGAAAGCGCGTTGACGATCGTCTATGCCAATTACTGCGGGTCCGAGCCTCCGCTCACCTATACTGGGCAAAGCGTGATCAGCGGCCCAGACGGGCGGCCCCTAGCGCAGGCGACCGACGAAGAGACGTTGTTAGTGGCAGCGATACCCAATGCTGACGCGCTGCTGCCGCTATCGACCCAACTCACCGATTTCCGCGCAATCCAGAGGTAGGCCTGGGGCTACGACCGGTTCGCGTCCAGGTGCTTGCGCAGCGACACCAGCCCTGGTCTAAGCGCGGCCATATCAGCGCGTTGGTTCTCGTCGAAAAGCCCTTCGAAGCGCTGCACCACGTCGGCAATCGCCCGATCCCGAAACGCGCGGCCCGCCTCGGTTAGGAACACAAGCTTGCCGCGCCCATCTTCCGGGTTCGCGCGCACCTCGATGAAACCCCGTGATTCCAGCACTTTGAGCGAATGCGTCATGGTGTTTTTGGTAACCTGCATGGCGCCCGCGATGCGGATCGGTGTGCGGCCGTCGCCCATCCGAGCCAGGTGGTTCAGGATCGAAAAGTGCGAGGGATGCACCCCGTCGGGAAGCGTCGAGGAGAGCAGCGCCGAGCTAAGTTGGTTGATGATGCCGATCTCATTGAAGAAGGCAAAGATCGGGTCCGTGGTGGCATCGATCTCTGCTGCTTGATCGGTCTGGGTTGTTGTCACACATCCACCATCTTGGCTTCGATTGGCCAGCGCGGGCTGACCGGCACGTCAGGACCATAGCCGATGCGCGCCAGCATTTGAACCGTGCCGCCTTCCGGTGCCAAGCTGTCATGCACGGATTTGTAATGTGCCGCCATCTCGGGATATTCCTGCAGCGCTTGGCTAAGCGGTTGAAACCCAAGGCCCTGCGCGGTCGCCGCCAGATTGACGCGCAACCAATCGGCGCCTGCCGCGATTTGATCGGCGCGGCTGTTGCCGGGTGTGATCATCCACACATGGCCCATGGCCGTGCGGGCGTTCTCCAAAACCGCATCGAAGCCCTGAGCGTAGGCAGCGGTTGAGCGGTCTACGGCCACCTCACGATTGAACTGCCCCAGCAGACGCAGGGTTTCAAACAATGGCCCGTGAAAGTCGATCCCGTCGGGATTGGCGGTCACTTCCGCCTTCCCGATGCGGAACAGATCGACGCTCTCGTGGTAGGTGTGCGGCGTTTCGATCTCAAGCCGAAGCGCTTGTTCGGTCACATCCCGCCATCGCGCTACCGCTGCCATATCAACGGTGCCGCCGATCTGCGTGTTGTTGCGGCCCGCCGCGACCAGGGCGGCCAGAGCATCGGACGGCACCGGTCGGGACGTGTCGAACGGCTCTTTCAGCGAGCGTCGGCTCGGCACGTATTGCCACAGCGGATCCGCCACCGCGTCATCA